>CAYZKI010000039.1:3999-14150 GCA_964478745.1 uncultured Bacteriovoracaceae bacterium | reverse complement strand
CTCTTCCATCTGAAGTCGGTGATCCCGGGCGACGTCGCTGAACAAGGTCCCGCTCTCGAGAAATCCCTGAGGAGCTTCTCATGCAAGTAACCAGCTGGTTGGTTCTCGTTTCGTTCATCCTGAATACCGTTCCTGTGGCGGCGCTGGCGCAGACCGCGCGCCCGATGCCGGAGGTGCTCCTGGTCGGCGACGACGCGAAGCGGATCGCCGAGAATTTCAAGACCGCGATGCCCGAGGAGTACAAGGAGCTTCAGGCTTCCTGCCACGGCCGCGGCAAGAGCTCCTTCATGGAGTTCGGCGAAACCCAGCCCGACGGCACGAGCTACATGGTTCGCGGCGTCGTCGCGATGGTCGGCGGCAAGGACGACAAGGGCCAGGAGTTCGAATCCACGGCCCTCATCGACTGCGCCGTCTTCGGCTACACGAAGGTGAACCCGATCGTCGGCAGCGCCCAGACCCGGAACGACACGGGCTGCCCGAACGGGGAATGCCGGAATGCTTCCCCGGCAGAGGACGTGAACAAGGCCCAGAAGAACATCCAGCAGGTCGTCGCCGCGGCTCAAGGCCAGGCTCCGACCCAGGCTGCGGCCCCGGCGGCGAACGCCTGCACTCCGGAGAAGATCGCGAGCGCCAAGGCGAAGAACAACGCGGCGATGTCGTGCATCTTCGGCAGCCGCTCGCCCGAGTGCACGGGAAGCCCGATGCTGAGCTGCTTCGCGAACGCGGGCCGCGGCATCATGGACAATATCGTCAGCAACATCTACGGTATCCCGCAGCTGGCCGCGATGCTGGCCAAGGGAGCCTGGTGGCTCACCAAGAAGACCGTTTCGACCGCGTACAATGTGGCTTCGGGAGCGGCGACGGCCGCGGCCCGGTTCATCGGCTTCGGCGGCGAGTCCCCGGCCCCGCAGATGGAAGACAAGTCGGCCACTTCCGGTCTCGTGGCCGCGCTCACGACCGAAGGCATGAGAAAGAAGCTCGCCGAAGCGGGCCCGGACCCGACGGCCCAGGCCGCGGCGCTGACCCAGGGCGTGCTCGGCGGCGGCTGGGCCGTGATCTCGGGCATGGGAACCATGATCTCCGAGTCGATCCGCACTGCCTATCTCTGCGACGAGTGGAAGAACGAGGACGGCTCGAAGGTCTCGAACTGGAGAAACAACACCCGCATCGCCTCGGGGGTGAGCTGCGCCAAGTACAAGAACGGCTCCGAGTGCCTGAGCTTCCTCGACATGATGCAGACTCCGGCAGCCTGCGGCGCCGTGGGTTACATCGCGGGTGAAGCGGTGTTCGGTATTCTTACCGGTGCCGTGGCGGCGAAGGGCGTGAGTCTCTTCACCAGGCTCTCCGGCAAGGGCGCCAAGGCCGCCGAAGCGGCGAAAGCTCTCGACCAGGCCGCGGTGGCGGCAACCCGCGGAGTTGCCCGCCCGGCCCAGGCGGCAGCTGATGCCGCGGGCGTCGTCAACAAGGGCGGCGTGATGGTCGACACCTCGAAGACCGTCGAGCGCACCGCCGAGATGGCCAAGCAAGGCAAGGCCACCGGCAAGCTGATCGCCGGAGGCCGCGCCGCGAAGGACCTCGTCCTCGCCGGCACGGGCAAGGCCATCCGCGTGGCCTGGAAGCCTGTCGCGGCCGTGGGTCGCGGCGTGAAGAAGGTCGCCGACAAGACGGGCGTATCCTGGGTCACCGACAAGACCCTGGGCGCGTACATGCGTCTGACGGACGACGCGTTCTTCGTGGGCTACTACGGCGTGAAGCCTTCCATGACCCGCCCGGTGACGATCGGCGGAAAGATCTACAACGTGCCGATCCCGAGCTTCGCTCCGGCGCGCACCATTCGTGACGCGAAGGCCGTGGGCAAGAACGGCATGGTCGCCCAGCACGTCGTCGTCGAGACGAAAGACGGCGCGAAGGTCGACCAGGTCCTGTTCCGTACCGCGGACAGCGACGCGTTCAGGGCAGGCGACATCGTTCCGGAGTCCGTGGAAACCGCGGCCGCCGGCGGCAAGGTCGTCGACACCGTTCGCGTGACCGAAGGCGACAAGGCGTGGAAGGAAGCCTACTACGCCGGCATGCTGCAGAACGCGTCCGAGTCGAACCGCGCCAAGGTCGCCACCGAGAAGTTCAACGCGGCCTTCTGGAGAAATCCGGGCAAGGACACCCGCGTCGAGCTCGTCACGCTCAAGAACGGCGATGACGTGAAGACCGAGTACGTGGTCCGTCACGCCAGCCACAAGCCTCCGAAGGTGGGCGACGAGTTCGCCGGCGCCAAGATCGAAGGCGTGAAGACCCTCGGTCAACGTGAATCGGAAGCCCTCGCGGTGACCGACTCCTTCCGCAAGGCGGTCGACGAGCGCTCGCTGCTGGTCACCTCGAAGGACGGCCAGATCCTGCGCAACGACTATCCGCCGATCTTCTACCATCGCACCGCGGGCGGCGACGTTCTCGCCAGCCGTGGCGCGACGGGAGCCGGCGCCGCTGCCTCCGCTTCGAACGAAGTGGCTGAAGCGGGCCGCGCGGTCGCCAAGGTCGAGGACGGCGTCGTTCCGGTCGACTCCGACTACATCAAGCGGATGGAGAAGGACTTCGACGACGTCGCCAAGGCCGAAGCGAAGATGGATCCCGAGAACTACGACACCGCCGCGTGGAGCGTGACCGAGAACCACGTGCAGACTCTCGGCAAGTGCACCACGGACGATTGCCTGAAGTGGGCGACGGATTACCTGAAGAATCCGAAGAACCCGCTCGCGGGCAGGGTCACCGCGGCTCGCGCCATGTATCAGTGGGATCCGGCCCGCCTTCCGTGGGACGACGTGATTCGCCCGCTGCTGCTCGAGACCCGGAACGCGGATAACCCCCGTCTGGCCCGCGTCCTCTCGGAAATGGTGGCCGAAGCGGCTCCGACCAATCCCAAGGCCCTCGAGATCGCGTTCGACGGCTTGAAGAGGTCCCTCAAGTCCGGCGCTGAAGGCGCAGGGCAGGAGAAGGGACGCTTCCTGGGCTTCGTCGCGGGCGCCGACATGGGCGTGGTCAAGGACTACTACCGTGCCGCTCTTCCGCACCTGAACGATACCCGGGTCAAGGAGTACGTGAAGTACGTCGAGCCTCGCATCGTGAAGGCGGCGAAGGAAGAAGCCGAGCTCAACAAGTGGGTCAACGGCAAGCTGATCGTGAACAAGATCGAGCCGATCGATCACAAGCCGATCAGCGACCTGATCCGCGAAATGGGCGACAAGGGCTGGACCCCCGCGCAGATCCGTCAGCGCGTGGAGAAGGCTCTGCGTGAGTGCGGCGGTAAGGGCTGAGCACACCGCGTCATAGTTAACTTCCCAGCAGTATCGGGGGAGAGCATCGGGCCGATTTCCGAAAGGAAATCGGCCCTGTGTGTTTGATGACCTGCAATAAATTGTTAACCGACTCAGTCAACTGTCTGACAGGCCGATAAGTTCTTTAGGCGCAGGATAGGAAATTCGGTTTAACGATGAAGGCAGCCACCCTTGCCTTGGTCGTCGATTATCAGGGGTCTCAGCCTCGGCTGGTTGAGATTCTTTCTGACGACAAAGAAATAGAAGTTCTCGAAGCCCACCTCGGAGACGACAAGTCCGATCCGATCACGGCTGTTCATGAGTTCAGGCAGAACCAGATCCGGGAAGAGGAAGAGTTCGGCGATTACATCGAAGAGCTCCTCTCGCACCCGTTCGTGCGTCCTGAGGTCCAGGAACACGCGGTAGCCTGGTTCAAATCGAAGATTCGCATCGAGGAGTACCAGCGGGCGGAGTCCGAGGCGGCGAAGATCATCGCCGACTACGCTTATAAGGTATTTCAAGACGATCCGACGCGAAAAGACTTCTTCCTCTCCGGGCCGACCCACATGGTTCGTATCCGGGTCTTCGTTCTCTCCAAGCTTCCGTCAAGCGAAGCCGCGTAGCATTAAGGCGCTTGCCTAATCCCCCGCGCGCAGGGTATGCCCCTCGCGTCAACAGGCCTAACTTTAGGGGGATTCTATGGGCAGCTTGAGATTGAGCCTCGCCATTTGGGCGATTGTGTTCGGGGGATTGGCAACGGCGGAGGCGACGAACAGCCCTCCTTCCTGCCCGGCTTACGGCCGCGAGCTTCCGGTCAACAACGCGCAAGTTCTTCACTGGAAACGCACCACTCCGAACCAGTTCCGCGAACGCGCCAACATCACCGGCACCGTCGTCGACGTTTTTCCCGACACCAACGGCCACGAGCATTTCGTGATCCAGATCGGCCGCCGCGCGGAAGACACGATCGAAGTCATCTACAACAAGGACTTCGGCGCGATGCCGGAGCCGAAGATCGGCGCGCAGGTCCAGGCCTGCGGCGATTACATCACCGCGACGGCCCGTTCGGGCCCGTATCCTCCTTCGCCGGTCGGCGCGATCATCCACTGGGTTCACATGAACCCCCGCGGCCGCGGCCATGACCCGGGATTCGTCATGATGGACGGCGTCCTTTACGGAATGGACGCGGAGAACGCCGGCCCGCGCGATCGCCAGCCTCCTCGCAAGAAGAAGAAGAGGCGCGGCGGCCGCAATGGCGGCGCTGATTCCGCTTCCGACGAGATCAACGAGCTGATCGCCGAAGAGGCCGAGAGCGAGTACCTCGTCGAGACCGAGTACTGAGCTGAACAACGGAATAGAAGGGGCTCCCCGCCCGGGGAGCCCCTTCGGTCTCCTGCGGCATGACCACTCCGAAGGCACACACCAAGCTTCTCGACACGGCTGAAGAGATTCAGGCACTGGCCGAATCGCTTCGAAAGCATGACATCATCGCTTTCGACACCGAGTTCATCCGCGAGAACACGTTTTATCCGGTCGTCGAGATCATCCAGGTCGCGACGGACAACGAGTCCTGGCTCGTCGACGCGCAGGCCTTCAAGAAAGGCTTCTCGGCGGGTAACGGGCCCAAGTCGGGATACGATCCCGGCATCCAGCCGCTGCTGGACGTCCTGAAGGACACCTCGATCCTCAAGATCGTCCACGCCGCCCAGGGCGACCAGGAATGCATCTTCACGAGCTTCGGAACCATCGCGTCGCCCGCGCTCGACACCGCGATCGCGGCCTCCCTCTGCGGCTATGGCGAGGGCGTCGGGCTCGGAAAGCTCCTGAGCGCGGTTTCCGGGGTCACGCTGAAGAAAGGCCACGCGCGCACGAACTGGTCGGTGCGCCCGCTGCCGCCCCAGCTGATCGAGTACGCCCACGCCGACGTCGACCACCTCGTCGAGCTCGGGCGAAAGCTCATGATGCAGCTCGATGAGCTCGGCCGGCGCGAATGGGCCCTCGAGCTGACGAAGCGCTTCGAGAACCCCTCTCTTTACGAGCCTTCGCCCGAGGAGATCACCGACAAGCTCGCCCGCGGAGGAAGGCTCGACAAGGTCGGCTACGCCTGCCTGCTCGAGCTCGTGCGCTGGCGCGAGGCACGCGTGCGCCAGATCAACGTTCCGCGCCGCTGGATCGCGGACGACGCGGTTCTCACCGACCTCGCCCACGTTCGTCCGAAGGACATCGCGCATCTCAGCGCGTTCCGCGGCCTGAACAAGGGCGAGCTCAAGAACAGCGGCGAGGCGATCCTCTCCGCGCTGAAGCGTGGCATGGAGTCCGCGGCGAGCATCGAGGCGTCCTCTGTTCCGAGGCAGCCCCGTCCCGATATCCCGAACGCCAGCGAGAGCCAGGTCATGGAGCTTCTCAAGTGCTACATCGGGCTTCTCGCGGACCGGCACCGCATCGCGGCCAAGCACCTGGTCACGAGCAAGCAGCTCCTCCCGGTGCTCCGCAACCGGATCGAGGCGCCAGCCGACTTCGTGAAGCACGAGATCCTCACCGAATCGGCGGCGGCGCTCATCGGTGAAGAGCTGCTCGCGTTCCTCAAGGGCAGGCGCGCGCTTCAGATCACCGGAACCAAGATCAAGGTCCTCGAAACCGAGAAAACCAATTCCAAGGAGCAGAACAAATGACGGGAGCCGCGGCTACGATGGGTTCTATGACGGTTGGAAACTACCCCGCCGAGTTCAAGCGCAGGCGCGCGCTGAACTGGCTGACTCTGGGCTTCACCTACGCGGCCATGTACATGGGCCGCTACAACCTGTCCTTCGTCAACCACTCGCTCTCCCAGACCTACGGCTGGGACAAGACGCAGGTCGGCGCGATCATCACCTCCGCGCTCACGATCTACGGCCTTTCGGCCATGTTCAACGGCCCGATCGCCGACCGCATCGGCGGCCGCAAGGCGATGCTGATCGGCGCCGGCGGAACGGTGATCTTCAACCTTCTCTTCGGATTGGGAGCCTATCTCGGCTTCCTGGGCACCGGATCGGTGCTGCTCGCGTACTTCATGACCATGTGGTCGCTGAACAGCTACTTCCAGTCCTACAGCGCGCTCGCGCTGATCAAGGTGAACTCAGGCTGGTTCCACATCCGCGAGCGCGGGGTGTTCTCGGCCATCTTCGGCTCGATGATCCAGAGCGGCCGCGCGCTGGTCTACATCATCGGCCCGATGCTCGTCGTGGCGCTTCCGTGGCAGTGGGTGTTTTTCGTTCCTTCGCTGATCGTGGCGGTCATGGCCTTCCTGACGTACCTCTTCGTCCAGGACTCGCCGGAGCACGCGGGCCATCCGCCCCTGGATGTCCAGGACGCTTCGAGCGGCGATACCGAAGCCGTCAGCGTGAAGTACGTCGTCAAGAAGGTGTTCACCAACCCGGTGATGCTCACGATCGCCGTCGCCGAGTTCGCGACGGGCTTCGTCCGCCACGGCTTCGAGCAGTGGTTCCCGCGCTATATGCTCGAGGCGCAGCAGCTTCAGCTCGATTCGCCGATTTTCCAGAAGGGCGCGTTCGCCGTCGTCATCGCCGGCATCCTCGGCGCCTTCGCCGCCGGAACGATGTCCGACTGGGTGTTCAAGGGCCGCCGCACCCCGATGGCCTTCATCGGCTACTCGATCCAGATCATCTCGCTCGCGATCGTGTGGAAGGCCCCGAGCCTCGAGTGGGTTATCGTCGCCTTCGTGGCGAACTCGTTCGCGATCAGCATCGTTCACTCGATGCTTTCGGGCACCGCCTCGATGGATTTCGGCGGGAAGAAGGCGGCCGCGACCGCCGCTGGCCTGTTCGACGGAATGCAGTACATCGGCGGGGCCTTCGTCGGCATCGGCATGGGCTGGCTGCTCGACTCCTTCGGCTGGGGAGCCTGGGGCCCGAGCATGATCGGCTTCGCGATGGTCGGCGCGATCCTGATGCTCACGCTGTGGAACGCCAGGCCCAAGGGCGCGGCGTCGCACTGATAGGGAATACAACGGGTCGGACACGGACGTCCGACATCAACATCAGTTCCCCGGCTTCCCGATCTTGAAAACCTTCACGGCGTTGTCGTGGAACACGGCCTGCCAGTGTTCCTTCGGAACCGCGCGCTTGTAGGCTTCCAGGTACGGCTTCACGCGGTTCAACGGCCAGTCGGTCCCGAACATGAGCTTGGAGGGGTTCTCGAGGTAACCCAGGATCCAGCGGATCGGCTGAGTGACGTAGCCGTCGACGCTCTTGGGATCGAGCTCGTCCATGTTGCCGATCAGCAGCGCCGAGCACTCGAGATAGACGTTCGGGTTCTTGTAGGCCACTTCAGCGGCGGACTGGATCCAGGGGTTCCCGCAGTGGGCGATCACGAAATTCACGTCCGGATTGTCCACGGCGACCTCGTCGATCGTGAGCGGATCGGCGTACTTCAGCTTACCCTTCGAAGAATACGTGTCGCCCGTATGGAAGATGACGGGTACGCCGTATTTCTTGGCGAGCCTGTAGGCCGGCTCGTAATTCCGGTCGTGCGCCCACTGGTGCACGTAACCGAGATAGACCTTGATGCAGCGGTACTTGCCTGACTTGAGATCGGCTTCGAGCCTGGCCGCGTTCACCGTCTTGCCGAGCCCCGCGCAGTGGATCACGTTCTCGCCGACCATGTCCGCGTTGTAGCCGTTCCCGTCCTCGCTCGTGTGGGAGATCGAGGCGACCACCCCGGCTTCCCGGCGCTCGCGCAGGTACTCTTCCTTGCTCTGCATGATCTTGGTGTAGTCCTCGGGCTTTCCCGTGAAGCGCGTGTGCGTGTGCACGTCGATGACCCGGAGCTCGCCGGACTGGCCCGCGGCGGACTTGGGAGCGCTTTGGCAGGAGCTGGCGAGAAGCGCGAGTGACAGGAGGAAGGGGAGTGTGCTTTTCTGGGTCATCATATGAAAGCTAGTTCCCACGGAGTCCTCCGCCTGACAAGTTGGCTGCTTGTTTTCGTCGCGCTCTCCGGAGCGGGTCTTGTGCTTAGCGCGGAGCAGCAATCCAAGCTCGCCTCGAAGAAGAAGCGGCCGCCGCCGCAGCAGCACGCCTATCGGATCGGGGCGATCCGCGGCGAGGTCATCCTCCTGCGCGGGAAAACCCAGAGCCGCCTGACCACGGAGCAGCCCATCCGGCCGGGCGACAGGATCATCACCGGCAACAACGCGTCCGCCTTGATCGTCGGCCCTCGGGGGGCGAAGGCCGAGCTCGCCTCGGTCACGATCGTCGAGCTTCCCGCCCGCGCCGGCAGGACGGTCGGGTTGAACCTTCATTTCGGCGCCGTGCTGGCGCATGCGTGGCCGAAGCTCGCGCTCGGGGCTTCCCATTCGCTCGAAGGCGAGAGCGAGCCCGCGACGCTCGACCGCTATCTCGCTCTTCGCGCGCGCGACGAGGACGAGGTGGCCAAGCGGCTTTCCGGCATCCTTCCCGCGCCGCCCGCGACGATCAGTTCGAATCGTGCAAATGCGGCTCAGGTGCTGGTACGCGACGGGCGCCTGAAAATCAGCGAGACGGCCGGCGGGAAACAGCCGGCGATCTCGTTGACAGGGAACGAGCTTCTCAGGATTTCGGAGAAGAAAGCTGACTTCATCCCGGCGAAGATCGGCGCTTCCGAAGCGAGCGAGGCGCTCCGGCAGCTGGGATTCGCTTCGGCTGGAACGCAGGATGCAGTCCCCCATTAAGTGAGGAAATGGGAGACTCTCAATATGCGTAAAACTAGGCTTGCCCTCGTGCTGCCCGCCCTCCTCCTATCTGTGGGGATCTCGGGCCAAGCGTGGGCACAAGAAAACGGAACTGGAAGGACAGTAGGCGAGTCCGACATGGTGGACAGCGGATTGACGGGTAAGGCCGTCGCGATCAGCCCTCATGTCGGTATCGTGGAATTCAATGACTTTACCGGCGACAGCGCCACTCGTGGCGCTATCGGCCTGACGCTTGACTGGAATGCGATGGACCTTCTCGCGTGGGACAGGGTCTCACTGGGTCCGTCGACCGGTCTCTTCTTCTCGCACATCGGTGACCCGGGATCGAACTTCTTCGGTACCGACGCCGACTTCAGTGCGGGGCAGTCGGGAGCAAACCTCCTGATCATCCCGGCGAACTTGAAGCTGGGATACAGCATCAGCGACAACTTCCGTGTGGGTGCCCACGGTGGTGGTAACGTCATCTATCGTACGGCAGAGCAGTCGATGCAGCTCGGCACGGCAGGGGTCGGAAGCGAGTGGGACCTCTATCCGAACGTCGGCGCTGACATCGACTTCGGTCTGGGCAAAGGCGTGGCTCTGTCACTCCGCCCTGACTGGACGTTCGCGGGAGCTGACATCTTCACGGGAACGGTGAACGTCGGATTCATGTTCGGCTAAGTCCCCCGTTCCAAGCCGTGAAGAGCAACGATCGTTGAACGGTACGTAGGCAGTGAAAGACCAGGGCCCGACTCCCGAAAGGGAGCCGGGCCCCTGGCTTTCTTGGGGGATAGGGTGACGGACGCGAATCGTCCGTCACCCGGGTCCCTTATCCCGCGTTCGAAGGCAGCCTCTCGAGCGGGATGTAGACCCGATCGCTCGGCCCGCGCTGGACGTACAGGACCGTGGCGTCCTTCGGCTTCGACTTCTGGACGAGCCTCGTCAGCTCGCGCGCGTTGGCCACGGGCTTGTCGTTCACCGAAAGGATGACGTCGCCGGGAACCAGTCCTGACTCGAAGGCCGCGCTGCCGGGGCTCACGGCGATGATCATCGCCCCCTGGTTGCTCGGAAGCTTCAGGTGCGACGCGATCTCCGAGGGGATATCCTCGACGGAAAGGCCGACCATCTTGGGGGGCTCGCCTTCG
>CAYZKI010000039.1:0-3989 GCA_964478745.1 uncultured Bacteriovoracaceae bacterium | reverse complement strand
CGGCTTGACCGGCCATCTGGGTCAGCTTCTTCGCGGGAGGAGCGGGCTGTTCGCCGACTTCGACGTCCAGGCGCATGATCCGCCCCTTGCGCGAGACCTCGAGAGGGATCCTGGTACCGGCAAGCCCCTTGCCCACCATCGCGCGCAGGTGGCTCGCGTCGGTCACTTCCTGGTCCTGGAACTTCACGATGATGTCGCCCTGCTTGAGCTTCGCCGCCGAAGCGGGCCCTTCGGGCACGAGATCCGCGACGAGCGCCCCCTTCTGCTCGGAGGGAGCCTTGAAGAACTTCGCCAGGCCCGGGTTCATGTCCTGGGCGACGAGACCCACCCAGCCCCGCCTGACCTTGCCGTGCTGGATGAGCTGTTCGGCGACTTCCTTCGCGATCGAGGAGGGAACCGCGAAGCCGATTCCCATGAAACCCCCGCCTTGCGAGAAGATCGCGGTGTTCACGCCGATCACCTCGCCCCGCGAGTTCAGCAGCGGCCCGCCCGAGCTGCCCGGGTTGATCGCGGCGTCCGTCTGGATGAAGTCCTCGATGTCGAGAATACCCATGTGGCCGCGGCCCTTGGCGCTGATGATCCCGAAGCTCACCGACTGCGTGAGGCCGAACGGGCTGCCGACGGCGATCGCCCAGTCGCCGGTCTCGAGCTTCGAGGAGTCGCCGAAAGCGAGGATCGGAAGATCCGTCCGCTTCTTCACCAGGCGGATGACCGCAAGGTCGGTTTTCGGGTCGGTGCCCACCACTTCCGCCTGCTCCTTGTTCTTGCCATCCATCGAGACGGTCACGCGCTCGGCGTTCTCGACGACGTGATTATTCGTCAGGATGTAACCGTCCGGCCGGATCACGATGCCCGAGCCGATGCCGACGGTCGGCGTGTCGGGATCTTGAAAATTGAAAGGAAAGTTTGCGGGTTGCCCTTCCGCGTCAGCGGGCTTCACCGAGCTGATGCTGACGACCGCGGGCGTCGCCTTCTTCGAGATCTCCTTGAAGGTCGTGGATGCTCGGTCCAAAACCTCCTGATTTCCCGATTGTGCGCCGGAGAGCGCGGGTGCGCCCATGGCCCCGAGACCCAGTGCGATAAACGAGAGAGCGGCTACAAAGCGAGTGGAATGTGCCATGCCGGTGGCACTGCACCTCTAGTGCCGCTGCCGCGCTCGTGCTACACCCCAGGCCATGTCGCAAATCCTCGATGAAAGCGAGTTCCGCAAGGTCGTGCAGCAGACGCTCGAGCGGGTGGCTCGCGCGCTCGAATCCGTCGACCCGGACCTCGCCGAGTACGAGATGAAGCCCGGACAGCTCACGGTGGTCTTCGCGGACCGGTCGAAGTGCATTCTCAGCACGCAGCCTTCGGTACGGCAGCTTTGGCTGGCCGCCGCGTCGAAGGGAACGGCCTATCACTTCAATCTGGAGGGAAGCGCCGCGGGAGGCTGGAAGTGGATCGATGACAAGGGCAAAGGGATCGAGCTTTTCAGCTTCCTGACGCCCTACTTCCGCGAGGCGATCGGCGAGGATTTCGCGATCGGCGGGTGATAGATCATCTGAATGACCACCCCGTCCGGGTCGCTGAAGTAGAAGGAACGGGCCCCGTCACGGTGAGTCTTGATTTCCTTCAGGATCTTCCCGCCCTGCGACTTGACCCAGGAGTACCACGTATCCACGTCCTGGAGATTCGGGACGGCGAAACCGATGTGATCCAGGAGACCGTTCTTTTCGACGGGATCCATCACCTTGTGGAGCGCCAGGTTATCCTGACCCGAGCTGGTCAGGTAAACGTTTTCCGGATCCGGCTCCCATTCCACTTCCATCTTGAGGACGCGGCAGTAGAACTCCTTGGAGATCTGCGGATCGCGAACGTTGAGTGCTGCGTGTCTGAGTCCCAGGGTGTTCATGTAGCTTGGTCCTGGTGTATACCACTGGCATGGCGGAGCTGTCCAAGGTCACGGTGTATACGACCCGATTCTGTCCTTACTGCGTGAGGGCGAAGTCCCTGCTGAAAGAGCGTGGGGTCGACTTCAAGGAAATCCAGTTCGACATGGAGGACGAGAAGAGCTGGGATGAGCTGATCGCCCGCTCGGGCATGCAGACCGTTCCGCAGATTTTTCATGGCGAAAGGCTGATTGGCGGCTATACCGAGCTTGCCGAGCTGGATCGCAAGGACAAGCTGGCCAGCCTCAGGTAAGGGACTCCGAGGCAGCCTCAACCAAGGAAGAGCAGATGAACCGCCGCCGCCTGTTGAAAGCCGTTTGCGTACTGGGAGTCACTATGTCGCTTTTTGGATCGATCTTCGGCCTCGCTTCCGACCTCAAGGTCAACGACGCCGCTCCGAGCTTCAAGGTCAAGACCCACGAGGGCCAGGATTTCGACCTGGCCGCGCGCAAGGGCAAATGGACGGTGTTGTACTTCTATCCGAAGGCCGACACCCCGGGCTGCACGAAGCAGGCATGCGCGTTCCGGGACAGCATCGCGACGATCCGTGACCAGGGCGCGGACGTCTTCGGAATCAGCGCGGATTCCGTGAAGGATCAGGCCGCGTTCCATAAGAAGCATCGCCTGAACTTCACGCTCCTCGCCGACGCGGATGGCGAAGTCGTGAAGCTCTACGGAACCAAGATGCCGGTGGTGTCGATGTCGAAGCGCTGGACTTTCATCATCGATCCCGAGCTGAAGATCCGCGCGATCGACAAAGACGTCGATCCGGTGCTGGATTCACAGCGCACGGCCGATCTGATCGCCCAGCTCAAGGGCCAGAAGCCCTAGCGCGGTTCTTGTCGAGGATCGCGAGCGACAGGATCGCGAAAGCCGAAAGCCTCATCAGATAGACCCAGGCGTAGGACTCGACCACCGGGGTGCGGATCGAGTTCTGAAGGTCCTCGAAGTGCGCGAGCACGAGAACGCGCTCGATCGCCAGCAGGAAGCAGCTCATGCTGAAAAGCAGGAAGAACCGGTCGCCTGCGGCCTTCCAGAACCGCAGGAAGAAAAGCCCGGAAGCGGCGAACGTCGCGGTCGCGATACCGGAGAAAAACAGCGCGAAGTTCATCCCACCTCCCAGATCAGGCCGAAAAGAAGCAGGCTTCCTGAGATCGCCGCAAGCATGTTGCGCCAGAAGGCTCCGCCGATGTCCGTCGTAGGCAGCACGATCATGTCGACGAACAGGACCACGTTATTGGCCGTCATGAATACGAACGCAAGCCCCGCCCAGAGGAGGAGGGCGCTCCGCCCCTGGGAGTAGCCTCTTAACAGGAGGATCGTGCACACGGCGCTCATGACAGCGCTGAGAGCGAAGACGATTTCAGCCATTATTTGTCCTCCTTCTTGTCCCGGCGCGAACCCAGGTGGAACGCGTCGGCAAAGTCACGTGCCTTCTTCAGGGGGGAGAAGACCAGCTCGTAGATCCGGTACTTGCGGGTGTTGTATTCGTTCAGGAGCTCCGCGGCCAGGGATTCCATGGCGGCGTCTTTGGAAGAGTAGCGGAAGAGAGGGGGGTCGGTGTTTTCCTTCTCTTCGGCGAGGCCGAGGCCCTTCAAATGCTGCAGCCGCCGGACAATCGAGGCCGGGCTTGATCTCAGCTCATCGCTGATCTCCTGCGGCGCCCAGTACTGGGTTCGGTCGCGGCGAAGCAGGAAGAGCACCTCGAGCAGCTCGACCGAGTCGACATGCCGGAAAATGAACTCCTTCAAGCGTTCGGAGAGATCGGGAGAAGGCATCAGGAATGATCTGTTTAACTTCGATATTCCGGAACTACAAGCCAACCGAATATGAAGTGTAGCTACGCGGCGCCCCAAGACAAGTGGAGCCGATGGCCCCAGACGCGAATGCCTGGAGCGTCTGGCCGGCAATCACCTGGTCTTGTCGGTAGAAGACAAGTGGAGCCGATGGCCCCAGACGCGAATGCCTGGAGCGTCTGGCCGGCAATCACCTGGTCTTGTCGGTAGAAGACAAGTGGAGCCGATGGCCCCAGACGCGAATGCCTGGAGCGTCTGGCCGGCA
>CAYZKI010000038.1:10968-14441 GCA_964478745.1 uncultured Bacteriovoracaceae bacterium | reverse complement strand
GCCTTCTTCAGCCCTCGAGCCCGATGATCCGCGCGGTCGAAGCGGCTTCCCAGGCGCTCGCTTCCTCCAAGGGTTTCTTCTTCATCGGCCGCGGATACTCCTTCCCGATCGCGCTCGAAGGAGCGCTCAAGCTCAAGGAGATCGCCTACGTCCATGCCGAGGGGTACGCCGCGGGCGAGCTCAAGCACGGGCCGATCGCGATGATCGACGAGCAGATGACCGTCGTGGTGATCGCGCCCCGCGACGCCTGGCGCGACAAGACGGTCTCGAACCTCGAGGAAGTCAAAGCGCGCGGCGCCAGGATCCTGGGCATCGGCGATCCCACGGACCGCGAGCTCCAGACGCTGTGCGATCACTGGGTGCCTCTGTCGTCGGTGCCCTCCGATGCGGCGCTGCTGCCTTTCGTCCTGACCCCGGCGATCCAGCTCCTCAGCTATCGGATCGCGGTCATCAAGGGCACTGACGTGGACAAGCCCAGAAACCTCGCTAAAAGCGTGACGGTCGAATAGCGATGCTTCCGGCGATCTGGACGGGCCTCATCGCTGCCTCGATCGTGATCGCTTCCGGAATGGCGGTCGAGCGCGTGCCCAGGCTCGGGGATCCGCTCGCCCTCCTTCTCGCTACCGCTCTCGCCATACTGCTCCAGCGCTTCTTCCTGGATCGCAGGCGGGGAGGCCGCCGCTTCGACGGGCTCGCGGATCTGATGATCCACATCCATCAGCCCGCTTCGCCGGATTCATCGGCTCGGTGGTTCCTGCGCTCGCTCGTCTCGCTCTTCTTTCACGTTTGCGGCGCGCCCGTCGGTGTCGAGGGCGCCGCGGTCGAAGCCAGCCACGGAACATCGATGCGCCTCCGCAGCTCGACGGCGAAATGGTTCGAGCAGAGACGGCGCACCGACGCCGCCTGCGCGCTCTCGGCGGGCATCGCCGCCGCGTTCGGCGCACCTGTCGCCGGCGTCCTGATCGCGATGGAGCTCGGGATCGGCGGGCGGGCGCTGCAGTCGGTGGTCAGCGCGTTCACGGCCTTCATCACCGTCCATGCGGCCGCCGACGCGAAGTGGATCAAGGCTTTCACGCTCTCGAGCGCCGTCTTCGAGCTGCGCATGAGCTCGATCGAGCAGGTGGGCACGCTGCTCCTCGTGGCGCTCGCGGCGGGGTTTTTCGCCGCGCTCCTCATCCGATTCATCCGCGATTCCCGCGGCAGCCTGCTCGAGCTGACCCAGGAGCGCACCTGGATCCGCGGCCTCATCGCCGGTCTCTGCCTGGTTTTCCTCGCGTTCGTCACGCAGGACGTGCAGGTTTCGGGGGCCGCCCTGATCGAGTCTGCGATCGGCACCGCGATCCCCCTCGGAAACCTCTGGGCCGACGTCGGGAACCGGTTCCTCGGGCTCATCCTGGTCGTCGCTGGCTTCGGCACGCTGGGCGTGTTCTGGCCGATCTTCACCCTGGGCGCCCTTCTCGGAGTCGCGCTCGCGGGAAGCTTCGCCTCGGGAGCTTTCCTGGCCCCGATGGCGGGCATCGTCGGTGCCGCGGCGCTTTGGAGCGCGGTCCTCGGAACTCCGCTCGGGGTCGCGGTCCTCGCGTTCGAGCTCACCGGGAGCGCGTACGTGCTCGTTCCGTGCTTTCTCGCTGCCTGGATCGGCCGGGAGGTGCGCAGGCGCACGGGAACGCGCGGGCTCCTGGAGGCGGATCTCGACGCGCGGGGCGTGAAGCTTCTCGACGGGCGATCGGCCTCGATCCTAGTCAGCCTCAAGGTCGCCGACGTGATGGTGCGCGATCACGAGACGGTGCACGAGCGCGAGCCGATCACCGAGCTTCATTCCAGGCTGCTCAGCTCGCGGTATCCGTTCCTACCGGTCGTGAACGCGCAGGACCAGTACACGGGCCTCCTGACGGCCGAGATGGTTCATGACGCATGGCTCGGGGACCCGTCCATGGGACAGGACAAAGGGCTGGGGCGGATCTTCGAGGCGAAGGACGTCCTGTATCGGGTCCAGTTCAAGGCTCCGACCGTCCAGGCGAGCGACAATCTCACCGTAACAGCCGGTCTTTTCAGCGAACTTCCCTGCGTGGCCGTCGTCGAGAACGACGGGCGGGTGAGGGGACTCCTGTTCGCCCACGCGGTCCGCGTGGCCTATGAGCGCGAAGTTGCACGCCGATCTCTGATTGGTGTACAACCCCCGAACTCACATGAATTTTCCGAGCGGCAAGGGACCAGAGACCGACTTTGACTTCGAGCCCCCTTCCGCTCCCAGCGGAGCGCCGGGCGGAGACGGCCGCGATGCTCCCTATCTCGCCGCGCTCAACGATCGCCAGCGCGAAGCCGTCCTGATCACCGAGGGGCCGTTGATCGTCCTGGCCGGAGCGGGCTCCGGCAAGACCAAGATGCTGACCTCGCGCATCGCGCATCTGATCGAGGCCAAGCGCGTCGCCCCGTACAACATCCTCGCCGTCACTTTCACGAACAAGGCCGCGGGCGAGATGCGCGAGCGCGTGAGCAAGATCCTCGACGAGGCGGCCGCCCAGCGCGGGGCCCGCGGAGCCTTCCTGGGGGCGCCCGAGATCGGGACCTTCCACGCCGTCTGCGTGCGGATCCTCCGCCGCGAGCTCTCGCGCACGCCGTTCACCAAGCCCTTCGTCATCTACGATGACTCCGACCAGCTCTCCCTCGTGAAGACCTGCATGGAGAAGCTCGGAATCAACGAGAAGTCCGTGAATCCGAAGGCCGTGCAGGGGTCGATCAACCGCCTGAAGTGCGACGCGATCGAGCCCGAGGACATGACGCCCACCGCGCACCATGTCTTCGAGCGGCACGTGAAGCGCGTTTACGAGCAGTATCAGAAGGATCTCTTCGCCAACAACGCGCTCGATTTCGGCGAGATCATCTGCATGACCTATCGCGTGCTGCGCGACAATCCGGACACGCGCGAATATTACCAGCGCCGCTTCCGGTACATCCACGTCGACGAGTACCAGGACACCAACCGCGCGCAGTACCTCCTGCTATCGATGCTCGCCGCCGCCCCTTACGGCGGCCACCAGAATCTCTGCGTCGTCGGCGACGAGGACCAGTCGATCTACAAGTGGCGTGGCGCCGACATCCGGAACATCCTCGACTTCGAGCACGAGTTCCCGGGGGCCCAGGTGGTGAAGCTCGAGCAGAACTACCGTTCCACCCAGAACATCATCACGGCGGCCGCGCAGGTCATCCGCAACAACCGCTCGCGCAAGGACAAGACCCTCTGGACCGACAACTCGTCGGGGGATCGCATCATGCGCGCGCAGCTTCCCGACGAGCGTGCGGAAGCCGAGTACGTGGTCTCCGAGATCAAGCGCCATGCCGCCGAGAGCGAGCGCACCTTCGGCGACTTCGCGATCTTCTACCGCACCAACGCCCAAAGCCGGCAGTTCGAAGACGTCCTTCGCCGCGAGAAGATCCCGTACCAGATCGTCGGCGGCCTGCGGTTCTACGAC
>CAYZKI010000038.1:0-10958 GCA_964478745.1 uncultured Bacteriovoracaceae bacterium | reverse complement strand
CATCATCAACGTCCCGGCGCGCGGAATCGGCAAGACCACGATCGACAAGCTCGATCTTCTCCACCAGGCGATGCAGGTCGAGAACCCGGCCGCGACCTTCTGGGACGCGCTCAAGCGGGCCACCCTCGACTCGTCGATCACCTCGAGCGGCGCCATGCGGAAGATCGCCGTGTTCGTCGATCTCATGGAGCGCCTCATGGCCGAGCAGCCGAAGCTCACGCTCTCGGAGCTCTATCACCTCATCCTGGACGAGACCGGCTACGTGCGCGAGCTCAGGCAGGAAGGAACCGAGGAGTCGCTCGCGCGGGTCGAGAACCTGGAGGAGTTCGACTCGTTGCTCGCCGAGTTCGAGGAAGACCAGTTCGAGGGCCTGACCGAGGAGCAGCAGGCCCAGAAGAAGCCCGAGCTGCTGCATCTGTTCATCGAGCAGTCGACGCTCGCGTCGGACGCGGACTCGCTCGAGACCTACGCCAGCAGCGTGAAGATGATGACGTTGCACTCTTCCAAGGGCCTCGAGTTCCCGATCGTGTTCCTGGTCGGCATGGAAGAGGGGCTTTTCCCTTCCATCAAGGCCTGGGAAGAGACTCCGGAAGAGGACATCGAGGAGGAGCGCCGTCTCTGCTACGTCGGAATCACGCGCGCCCGCGAGCAGCTCTATCTCCTGAACGCCGTCGTCCGGAGGCTCTGGGGCAACGTCACCTACCAGGAGCCCGCGCGGTTCCTTTCGGAGATCAATCCCGATCTCCTGGATTTCCGCGACTTCACCCGAAGCTCGGCATCGACGTCGCAGTTCCGCCTGGGCTCGGCCCGCCAGCTCACCGGTTTCTTCGATTCTTCGGCGGGCGCGACCCGCTCGTACCGGGACTCGTTCTCGGCGCCACCTGCCGCCCGCGTGGGCGGGGACCTCGTCGGCCGCGGGTTAACGCACCCGGAGTACGGCCCCGGCAAAGTGATCGCGTCGGAAGGGTCCGGCGAAGAGCAGAAGATCACGATCGAGTTCCGCGGAAGGCAGCAAAAGAAGTTCGTGCTCCGCTACGTCGCCGAATACCTGGATCGCTAAGACCCGGTCACCATAACCCATATAAAAGGGGACACCGGAAAACTGTCCGAAAGGACACATTCCGAAGGCCTCGATTTCCATGGAGAATGAAGGTCTGGGGTTTCCGGGGGGACCGTTTTCATGGCCGGTTTTCGGGGTCGAGCCGTCATCATTGCCTGCGCCGCGATGGCATGCGGAGCGAGCACGGTCTCGTGCACGGGCAAGGGCCGTGCGCAGCGGTCGACCGCCCAGCTTCAGTCCGCGCACGACGGCGCGGTCAGCGCCCTGCGCCGCCTCTCGCGCGACGAGCTCGATAACACGCTCAGGGACGTCCTGGGCGAGACGCGCCAGCTCGCCGCCACGAACCTCGCCGCCGACCCGACCGGGCCCTTCGACAACGATGCTCCCACGCAGCAGGCTTCCGGCCCGCTGATCGAGGGCCTCGAGACGATCGCGGCGCAGGCGGCTTCGGCGATCTTCGCGGATTCCGCGCGACGAGCGCAGGTCCTGGGCTGTACTCCGACCGGAGCGGGTGACGCCGGGTGCATGGGGACCTTCGTGCGCGGTACGGGAAAGAGGCTTTTCCGCAGGCCTCTCACCGAAGCCGAGGCACAACGTTTCATCTCGCTGGGCCTCGGGCGCGCTCAGGCCGAAAGCTCGTTCGACCAGGGAGCCGCCCAGGCTCTCCGGGCGCTCCTGCAGTCGCCCGCGTTCGTCTACCGCAACGAGCAGGGCGCGGTCGCGCCCGGCGGCTCGTTCGTGCTGACCGACTACGAGATCGCGAGCCGCCTGTCGTACTTCCTCTGGGGATCGGCGCCGGATGCCGCGCTTCTCGCGCAGGCAGACGCGGGCCAGCTCAAGGAGCCCGCTCAGCGGCGCACAGCCGCGCTCCGCATGCTCGCCGATCCGCGCGCTATCGCGCGAATCAAGCGCTTCCACGCGCTCTGGCTCGGATACCATCGTCTGCCGCACCCGGCGGCAACGAGCCAGGCCATGCTCACCGAGGCGGACGCGCTCGTCGAGCGAGTGATCTTCACGGACAACGCTCCGTGGACGAACCTGTTCACTTCGCGGCAGGCCTACGTCAACTCGACTCTCACCGCGCTCTACGGGATGACCGCGCCGTCGTCGGGCTACCAATGGATGAGCCTCCCGACCGATCGCCAGGGCATCCTTTCGACGGGCGCCGTTCTTTCGGTGGCGGCCAAGTTCGGCGACACGAGCCCTACGATGCGGGGAAAGTATATCCGCGAGAGCCTGATGTGCATGCGGATCCCGCCGCCTCCGCCTGACGTCAACGTCGATGCTCCGCCCGAGTCACCCGACAACAGCCCCTGTAAGTGGAACCGCTACTCCGCGCACCGCGTGCAGCAGACCAGCTGCAACAACTGCCACCGCCTGATGGACCCGATCGGCTTCGGCCTCGAGAAGTACGACCAGATGGGCCGCTTCCGGAGCTTCGACCTGGTCAATGGCGCCCCCGACAGCGGGTGCCCGATCCAGGACCAGGGCGAGATCACCGGCGTCGGCACGTTCCGCGGCCCCGCCCAGCTCAGCGACCTTCTGCTCACCTCCGGCGCGATCCAGACCTGCGCGGTCCAGCGCGTCTTCCAGTTCGCGATGGGGCACGAGCCCGATTTCATCGAGCGAACCTGGATCATTCAGCTCGCTCAGAACTTCCAGGCCCAGAACTACAACTTCAGGGAGCTCCTGGTGAGCATCATCGCCGCGCCCGAGTTCGCGCAGAGGAGGGGCTTATGAGCAAGATTCTTCCTCGCCGGACTTTCTTGAAAAGCCTGGGCGGGGTCGCCGTGGGCCTGCCCGTCCTCGAGATCATGCTGAACCGGAACGGTGACGCGTTCGCCGCGAGCGGCCCTCCTTTCCCGAAGCGCTTCGCGATCTTCTTCGACGGGCAGAGCCTGGGGTCGGACTCGCAGGCCGTCGAGTTCGTCACTCCGGCCACGCCGGGCAGGGCCTATGCGTTGACGGCCGGGCTTCAGGCGCTCGGCCGCCATAACGTGAAGGACGATGTCAGCGTCGTCTCGAGCATGATGATTCCGGTCAGCAGCGGCGTGGCCCATCGGGTGCCCGAGTTCCACTCCACCTCGCACTACCCGATGATCACCGGTGTTTCCGGCTACCTGGACGGGAACGGCAGAGCGCGGCCGGGCTCGGGCCCGGGCGCCGACTGGCTCGTCGCCCAGGCGGTGGGCGCGGGAACGCGCATGCCGACGCTGAACTACCAGGCCCAGCCGATCTGGTACCTGACCGACGGCAGCACCTTCTCCAACCGCGACATCCTGACTTTCCGGAGGAGCTCGACGGGCGCCATCCAGAACGTGGTGAACCAGACCAGCCCCCAGGCCGCCTTCCGCGCGCTCTTCAGCCTTTTCACGCCGATCACTCCCGAGGAGCAGGCCGAGCTCAATCGCCGCAAGAGCATCCTTGATCTCGTGATGGGCGAGTACCAGTCGCTGCTGAACCTGCTCGGGGCGAACGACCGCCAGCGCATGAGCCGGCACTTCGACGAGATCCGCGATCTCGAGCGGAGGCTCGACGGAACGCTTCAGTCGACGGGCGGCTGCACGCAGGTTCCCGACCCGGGGCCGGACCCCGCGATCGGCGCCTCGTACTCGAACGAGGAGCGTCGGGCCAAGATCTTCTGCGACCTGATCCATATGGCCTGGGTGTGCGACATCACCCGGGCGGCGACGCTGCTGATCACCTCGCCGCAGTCGCATATGGGCGTGAACACGTTCCTTCCCGGCGTCGGCGTCGACCAGCACGAGCTCGGGCACTCGGGGAACGGCATCGATACCGGCGGGCCTTCGATGGCGATGGCCCGCATGATCGACTGGCACGTCGATCACTACGCGTACCTGATCAACAAGCTGAAGAGCACGCCCGAAGGCACGGGCAACGTGCTCGACAACAGCGCGCTGGTCTTCATGTGGGAAGGCGGCCAGGGCCGGGTGTTCGGAGAGGCGGGGAAGACCTTCGGCTCCCACTCGACCGACAACATGTTGATGCTTCTCGCGGGCAGGGCGGGAGGCCTCGTTCCCCAGGGGCATGTCGTCCAGCAGGACGTGCACCCGGGACGCGTGACGCTGAGTGCGATGCGCGCCGTCGGCTACACCGGCAACCTCGGTGAGCTGACGCAGGACATTCCCGTGCTCTTCGGTCGCTAGAGCGGCGCGTTAGGGCGCGCTTTGATGCGTTCCGCGCCTTTCCATTTCCGCGTCTTTTGGCTACCTTACGCGAATGGCTCAAGAGATCGATGAGGGGCTGACTCGTCGCGTGGCCGCGCTGGCTCGCGTGAGGCTCACCGATGCGGAAGTGACCACGTTCACGGCGCAGATCCGCGACGTGCTCGGATATGTCGCGCAGCTCGGAAGCGTGGACACCGAAGGCCACGCCCCGCTCCTGCACCCGCTCGAGCCGGTCGGCGCGCTTCGCGAGGATGTCGTCAGGCCGTTCGCCCGCGACGCCCACGGCAAGCCGAAGACCCTGAGCTCGGCGCCCGAGGTTTTCCAGGACGGCTTCAAGGTGCCTCCGATCCTATGAGCGGCTCCGTCGCCCGGATGAGAAGCTTCGCGGAGATCCGCGCGGAACTGGGCGCGAAGAAGGTCTCGCCCGTCGAGCTCGCCGGCTCCTATCTGAAGTCCATTCGCTCCAGCACGCACAACGCCTTCATCACCGTCTGTGACGAGCGCGCCCTCGAGCAGGCGAGGAGGGCCGAGGCCGAGCTCGCTCGCGACGGCGCCGCCGCGTACGCGAAAAAGCCGCTGCTCGGAATCCCGATCGCGATCAAGGATAACCTGGTCATCGACGGGGTCCGCACCACCTGCGGCTCGAAGATGCTCGAGAACTACGTTCCGCCCTACACGGCCACCGCGGTCGAGCGCCTCGAGGCCGCGGGCGCGATCGTGCTCGGCAAGACGAATCTCGATGAGTTCGCGATGGGAAGCTCGAACGAGAACTCCGCGTTCGGTCCCGTGAGGAACCCGCTCGATCCCGCGCGCGTCCCCGGAGGGTCAAGCGGCGGCTCGGCCGCGAGCGTGCGCGCGGGGCTCGCCGCGGCCTCCCTCGGAAGCGACACGGGCGGATCGATCCGTTTCCCGGCGAGCCTCTGCGGAGTCGTCGGAATGAAGCCCACCTACGGCCGCGTGAGCCGCTTCGGTCTCGTGGCTTTCGCATCGTCGCTCGACCAGATCGGCCCTTTCGCGTCGAACGTCGCGGACGCGGCGGACGTGCTTCAGGCCATGTGGGGGAACGATCCCCTCGATGCGACGTGCTCGCTTGAGCCGGTTCCGCGCCTTGCCGACGCGCTCGCGAGGGCGCCCGACTGGCCGAAGCTCAGGATCGGCGTGCCGAAGGAGTACTTCGAGAGCGACGCGGTGGCGCCGGACGTGAAGGCCGCCATCGAGAGCTCGCTCAAGTGGTACGAGAAGCAGGGCGCGAAGCTCGTTCCGGTCTCTCTTCCGAATTCGAGGTACGCCGTCGCCGTCTACTACGTGGTCGCGCTTTGCGAGGCCTCGAGCAACCTCGCGCGCTTCGACGGCGTTCGTTTCGGCCACCGGCCGCGCCAGGCTGACGAGGCAGGGGACCTCGCCGATTTCTACGAGCTCTCCCGCGCCGCCTTCGGCGCGGAGGTGAAGAGAAGGATCATCCTCGGCACGTTCGCCCTCTCGAGCGGCTACCAGGACGCCTACTACCTGAAAGCCTGCCAGGTCCGGCGCCTCATCAAGAACGACTTCGACCAGGCGTTCGCGAAGGTGGACCTCATCGCGGGCCCGGTCTCGGCCACGACCGCGTTCAAGCTCGGCGAGAAATCGTCGGATCCGCTGGCCATGTACCTGAACGACATCTTCACCATCCCGACGAACCTCGCGGGCCTTCCGGCCATCAGCGTTCCGAGCGGCAACGGGAAGGACGGGCTCCCGATCGGGCTCCACCTCCAGGCCCCGCATTTCCGCGAGGATCTCCTGCTTTCCGTGGCGGCCGCTTTCGAGAAGGGCTTCGCGCCATGAGCGTCTTCGCGGGGTGGGAAGCCGTCATCGGTCTCGAGGTTCACTGCCAGCTCGCGACCCAGAGCAAGATCTTCTGCTCCTGCCAGGCCAGGCTGCCCGAGGGGGTTTCCGTCGCCGACATCGAGCCGAACGCGAACACCTGCCCGATCTGCGTCGGGCATCCCGGGAGCCTGCCCGTGCTCAACCGCACCGCTGTCGATTACTCGATCCGCGCGGGCCTGGCGACCAACTGCCGGATCAACCCGCGCAGCGTTTTCGCGCGCAAGAACTACTTCTATCCCGATCTGCCCAAGGGCTATCAGATCAGCCAGTACGAGGCGCCGCTCTGCGAGCATGGGTGGCTCGAGATCGAGACGGGCAAAGGCGCCAAGCGAGTGACCATCCAGCGCATCCACATGGAGGAGGACGCCGGCAAGAACGTGCACATGTCCGGCTACTCGCTCGTGAACCTGAATCGCGCGGGCACGCCGCTGATCGAGATCGTGAGCGCGCCGGATCTCTCCTCGGCCGACGAGGCGGGAGCCTACCTGCGCGCGCTGCACGCGGTGGTGACCTTCCTCGAGATCACCGACGGCAACATGCAGGAAGGCAACTTCCGCTGCGACGCGAACGTCAGCGTGAGGAAGGCGGGCGCGAAGGAGCTCGGCACCCGGGTCGAGATCAAGAACGTGAACTCGTTCAAGTTCCTCGAGAAGGCCATCGACTTCGAGATCGCCCGCCAGATCCAGGTCATCCAGGCCGGAGGACGCGTGGTGATGGAGACCCGGGGCTACGATTCGGCCCGCAACGCCACTTTCAGCCAGCGGTCGAAGGAAGAAGCCCAGGATTACCGCTATTTCCCCGATCCCGACCTTCTGACGCTCGCCGTTGATCCGGCATGGATCGAACAGGCGCGCTCCGCGCTCCCCGAGCTTCCGCACCAGCGCAGGCAGCGCTACATTGAGGCCTTCGCGCTCCCGTCCTCGGACGCGGGCGCGGTCACGATGAACAAGGCATTGTCGGAATTCTTCGATCAGACCGTCGAGCTCCTGGTCAGCCAGGGCGCGAGCCCGAAGGATTCCGCCAAGCCCGCGGCCAACTGGATCACGGGCGAGCTTCTCAGGCTCTTGAACGAAACCGGAGCCGATCTCGGCGGCGCGCTCGCGCGCTCCAAGGTCAGGCCCCGTCACGTCGCCGATATCGTCAGGCTCACGCGCGACCAGGTCATCTCGAGTACCGGCGCCAAGCAGGTGATGGGGATCGCCTGGAGCACGGGCGAGGCCGTCGAGCGGATCGTCGAGCGTGAGGGGCTGAAGCAGGTCAGCGACACCTCGGCGCTCGATCCGGTGATCGACGCCGTGCTCGCCGAGAACCCGGCGCAGGTCGCGGAGCTCAAGGGCGGGAAAGAGAAGATCATGGGATTCTTCGTCGGGCAGATCATGAAGCGATCGGGCGGCAAGGCGAATCCCGGGCTTCTTCAACAGCTCATCAGGAAGAAACTCCAACTCGGATAAGAGGGGAATCCAGGATGCTCAAGAAACTCAGCATCGTCGTCGCCGTATTCCTCGTGATCGTGGTGGGAGCCGCGCTCGCGCTCCCGTTCGTCGTGAACGTCGACAAGTACCGCCCGCAGATCGTCCAGGCAGCGAACGAGAGAATTAACGGCAAGCTTGAGCTCGGCAAGCTGACGCTCTCGCTCTGGGGCCAGATCCGCGTCGACATCGCCGGCCTCGCCGTGAAAGACGCGCAGGGCGCGCCGGTCCTCTCGGTCAAGGACGCCTACTTCCATCTGCCGTTCATGCCCATCCTCAAGGGCGCGCCCGTCGTGACTCTCAAGATGAGCCAGCCCGGCATCAACGTCATCAAGGGCATCGACGGCTCGTACAACGTCATGAAGCTCATGAAGCCCGCGGCCCCGGAAGCGGGGGCGGCGCCCTCGGTTCCCGTCGGAGGGGCGGCCCCGGGCGGCGGCGGGCAGGTCGCCATTCCCGCGATGGTCGCCCGCGCCCGCGCGGGCGCCGAGCTCAAGGACGCACGCATTCTCTACCGCGACATGAGCAGCGGGCTCGAGTCGAACATCACGGACTTCAACCTGCTTCTGAAGAACATCTCCCTGAACAGCCCGACGTCGGTCGAGGCCTGGGCGGACCTCAAGACCAAGCTCGGAAAGACGCTGACGCTCGAGGGGCCGTTCCGCTTCGAGGCGATGGCCACGCCGACCGTGGTCGGCGGGAAGTTCGACGGAGTGGCTCTCAGCGCTAAGGCGCTTTTCGATGACGTGCAGATCTCGGTGCCCGGAGTGTTCGAGAAGAAGAAGAAGGTCCCGGCCAACATGGAGCTTTCGGCGAGCATCACACCTCGCGACGCCAAGGTGACCAAGGCCGTCGTCCGCTTCTTCAACGCGGAGATCAGCGGCACCGCGAGCCTGACCAACATGGCGGCCCCGGTGGCCCGTGCCGAGTTCAAGTCCAACGAGATCCAGCTGAAACCCTGGGCGGAGCTGGTCCCGATGCTCAAAGCCTATGACCTCGAGGGTGGGGCGCGGCTCGAAGGCTCGGCCGAAGGTCCGACGGCGCAACTGCAGTACCGCGCGCTGGCGAAGCTCGAAGCCCTGACCGTCAAGGCCCCGTATATGAAGTCGAAGCCCCGCTTCGACGGCAGCATCAACGTCGAGACCGATCGCATCGAGAACGTCACTCTCGCCATGAAGGCGCCCGGCAACGACCTCCTTCTCCGGGGAAAGGTGCTTTCCTTCACGAAGCCCCAGGCGACCTTCGAGATCACCTCCGACTCGCTCGACCTCGATCAGCTCATCGAGCTTCCGAAGGACCCGGCCGCGCCCGAAGCCGCCGCCGCCCCCGCGGACGCGGCGAAAGGCTCCGCCCAGGCCCAGGCGAAGGCAGAAGCCGATTTCGATGCGATGGTCCAGCCGCTCCGCGAGCAGGTCATCGTCGCGGCGTCGACGGGCAAGGTGACTGCCACTCTCAAGAGCGTGAAGTACTACGGGGTTCCGATGACGGACATGACCGTCGCGCTCTCGACTCAGGGGCTCTTCGCCAAGCTCGGCAAGTTCTCGATGAAGATGTGGGACGGGACCGTCCAGGCCAACGCCGAGATGAACCTGAAGCCCGCGGCTCCCACCTATGGATTCAGCGCGAGGACCGTCGGCCTCGACCTGCACAAGGCCGTGTCGTCGCAGATGACCTTGTTCAAGAACTCGATCCTGGGGAAGGCCAGCTTCTCGATGGACGGCACCGGGGCGAGCTTCAACCCCACGCCCGCCAAGCAGAATCTCAAGGCGAAGGGCAACATGAGGGTCGAGAAGGCCACCTTCGCGACGATCGACATAGGCAAGCTCACTTCCGAGGCGCTCAACCAGGCGATCGACCGGATCGCGGCGAAGTATCCCGCGCTCAAGGGCAAGAAGGTCGGCGTTCCGCCGGGCCGCGAGTCGCGCTATGACTTCATCTCCTCCGACTTCACCATCGACGGCGGTCGGTTCAAGGCGCCGAACCTCCAGGCCAGGGCCGAGCAGAATCAGGGAGTCGACCTCCGCGGCTACACGGAGGTCGGGATGATCGATTACGGGCTCAAGGCCAACTGGCAGGTGATCGACACCTATAACCTGACCAAGGCCGCGGACCTCAATATCGATGTCGCGGGGACGCAGATTCCTCGCGCGCTCGCCCCGGGCAACGAGCCCGTGCAGTTCCCGGTCACGGTAGGCTGCAAGATCACGGCGCCCTGCTACACGTACACCGAGGTCCCGGAGTTCCTGGCCGGGCTCGTGCTGAAGAACGCGACCCGTGCGGCCGAAGGCAGGGCCAAGGCGGAGCTTCAGAACAAGGCGAGCTCGTTGATCCAGAAGGCGCCGCCCGCGGTTCAGCAAGGCTTGGAAGGCCTGAAGAAGAGACTCTTCAGATGAGCAACCAGAGAGAGAAGACAAGGAGAACGATCGATATGAGCAGGAACAAGCAGAGGTCCCGGAGTTCGTTGATTTTGGCTGGCGTTGCGGTTCTCGCCCTCGTGTCAGGCGCAGGCTGCGCGGGCGAGAAGCTGAAGAACCAGGCCAAGGAAGCAGCGGCGAAGTACTGGCAGGACAAGGCGTACCCCGGCAAGGCCCACGACATCCAGGTCGTGGACGCCGAGAAGACCGATGACGGCACGTACCGCGTGAAGGGTATCGTCGACGGCGAGACGCGCGTCGGCACTTTCAACCCCGAGACCGAGAACTTCTCCGAGGGCTATTACTCGCTCGCGCACGAGCGCAGCAAGAAGATCGCCGAGCTCGAGCAGGAAGTGAAGTACTGGAAGGAAAAGGCCGAGAGCCTCGAGAAGGAGAACTACAAGCTCAAGGTGCAGATGACGGCCGGCAAGAAGAAGGCGAAGGCCGCTCCCGTCGAAGAAGACGGAACCGAAGAGTAAGCGCATGCTTCGCTCATCGATCGACCTCGGCACGAACACCTGTCTTCTCCTCGTAGCCGACTGGGATCCGGGGCAACCCGAGCCGGCGCGGGTGGTCGGCGACTACGCGACCGTCGTGAGGCTCGGGCAGGGAGTCGATCGGAACCGCGAGCTCCATCCGGATGCCATCGAGCGGACGCTTGCCTGTCTCCGGCAGTACGCGAAGCACGTCACGTCGGCGGGGGGCAAGCCAGCCGATACCCTGTGCGTGGCCACCTCGCAGGCTCGCGACGCCAGGAACGGCGCCGAGTTCTTCAAGCGCGTCGAGGCGGAGACCGGGTTCCGGTTCCGCGTGATTTCAGGGGACGACGAGGCTCGCCTCACCTTCGTCGGCGCGCTTCTTCCCGGCATGACTCCCGAGGCTTCGGCGGTCATCGACATCGGGGGAGGCAGCACGGAGATCATCTCGACCTTCGGGGGCCAGAGCGTCGACGTAGGCTCGGTGC
>CAYZKI010000037.1:13343-14458 GCA_964478745.1 uncultured Bacteriovoracaceae bacterium | reverse complement strand
CATCTGGACCCCTCGGACCCTCTCCCAAACCTCGGCCGACAAACCGTCTGTATGAAGGAGGAGCCAGTCGCCGGGCTTCACCCGGTATTCGTTGATCTCGGGCTCGAGGTCGTTGGCCATGCCGAGCGCCATGAGGGGAACCGTCTCGCTGAGCCGGGTCTCCGAACCGAACGGGTCGCGAAGGCGCGAGTAGCTTCGGGGCACCACGAGCTCCACGGCGTTTCCCTCGCGGAAGAGCCAGGCATCGCAGGCGCCGACGTTCGCGAGCGCCAGCAGATCGCCGTCGAGATAGGCGGCCAGGCACGAGGCGCCCCCCTTCTCGTGCACGTTCCTCGGCTTGTTGTACTTCATGAGCTGCCGGTTGGCGTGCACCATGGCGTTGAACAGCACGTTGCCGTGAAGCGAGAGATAGGAGCGGAGCACGAAGGGCATCGTCGCCTCGCTGTCGCCCGCCTCGCGGACCAGGTAGTTCCTCACTTCCTCGCACGCGGTCTTCGCCGCGAAGACGCCCGGCACGGGGCCGCCGAACCCGTCCGCGATCGCGAACACCCCGGCCTCGCGGTGCGCGACCGAATAATCCTCCTGCGCGGGGCGCGTGCCCCGGCTGTTGAACACGCAAACCGTGCCCACGCGGCTGACCGATGCCGAATCACTCATTGCGGTACCTCTTCCTTGACGAAATAACGGGAGAGCTTGCGCTTGGCGCGCTCGTAATAGATGTCGTCCGCCGGAGCGGTGTCCAGGCACTCCTGGAACTTCTGCTTGGCCGTCGTGAAGTCGCTGTAGCTTTCCGCGAGCACCGCCTCCGTGTAGGACATCTTGGCCCGCTCGTGCAGCACGCCGCGGATCCGCTCCATGCCCGCGCGGGCCTGAGGATGCCCGGGGTCGGCGCGGTTCGCGCGCTCGTAAGCCTTGAACGCCTTCGCAAGCTCGCCGCTTTCCTCGAGCTGCTTGCCCTCGGCGAGCGCCGGATCGCGGGCGTCGGCGATGAGCTGCCGCGAGCTCGCGATCCCCGCCTTGGCCTTGCGGATGAGCGTCGCGTCCGCGGGGTTGATCTCGAGCACGCGCCCGAAAACGCCGATCGCGGAGTGGTATTTCCCGCGGCTCTTGAGGGC
>CAYZKI010000037.1:9667-13333 GCA_964478745.1 uncultured Bacteriovoracaceae bacterium | reverse complement strand
CTTGCGCTGCTCCTCGACCGACTCCAGCTCGCGCTGGAACCGCGACACGATCTCGTTGTCCGGGTCGAGGGTCAGGATCTCGGCGAAGAGCTCCTTCGCCTGCGCGTACTGCTTCTTGTTCATCCGGTCTGTGATCTCGGTGACGAGCTGGGCGATGCGCGCCTTCACGCGCGCCTCTTCCTCGGCCTGCTTGCGCTCGGCCTCGCGGGCCTCCAGCTGGCGCTTGCCTTCCTTCGCGTAACGCTCGATCTCGCGCGAGTCCTTGTAGTCGGGGATGATGGCGAAGATCTTCCCGAGCTCGAACAGCGCCTTGTCGTACTCGCGGTTCTTGTAATAGTCGAAGGCCAGGTCGTGCCACGTATCGAGGTTCTTGCGCTGCTCGGGCGTAAGCGACTCGAGCGTGATCTTCTTCGCGGCGGCGTCGGGCCCCGCGGCCGCGTTCTGCTTCGCGTTCGCGACCGGCTTCTTCGCCGGAACCGGCGGCTCGTCCTCCTCGATGAACAGGAAGTAGAAGAGCGCGAGGATGATGACCGTCCAGATCGCCTTGCGTGCCGGAGGAAGCGCCCTGTATTTCTCGAGCAGGGTGCCCTTGCCCGCCGGGCTCGCGCCCGGGATGTCGTCGATGCCGGGAATGAATCCGCCCGGAGAAGGCGGCGCTCCCGGAACCCCGGCCGGAAGCGGGAGACTCGCGGTCTGGCTGTCTCCGAGCACCTGCCCGATCGGGTTAACGCTGACGGCCTCGTCGGGGAACGGCTGAAGCCCGGAGCCGAGATCGCCGCCGAGCTGGCCCACGTCCTGGGGCGCGTCCCCGTAACCCGGGCTGAAGCCCCCGCTCGTGGCGCCGTCCGACTCGCCCGGCTGGCCGAGAGATCCGAAGTCGACGCTGGGCGCGCCCGCAGACGGAGCCGAGCGCTCGGGGAGCGCGGCTTCGGCGTACGACATGCTGGTCGCCTGGAAGACGAACTCGGCGTCCCCGATACGGATGATGTCGTCACTTGAGAGCGGAATCTCGTCGCTGAGCTTCACCCCGTTCACGTGGGTGCCGTTGGCGGAGCCCAGATCGCGGATGAAGAAGCGGCCGCCCTGGCGGCGGATCACGCTGTTGCGACGCGAGGCCTTGCGGTCATCGATCGAGAGGTCACAGTCCTTCGCGCGGCCGAGAACCACCTCGTCCTTGCTGATCTGGAACTCGCGGCCCTCGGAAAGGAGCAGCTTCGCCTCGACCCGGCTCAGCGAGATCGCGCTCGTCACGGCGTCCTCGGCGGCCTCCTCGACGGGCGCCTGGGTGAGCTGCGAGGTCTGGGGCGGGATCGGCGGCGGCACCAGGGCTTCGGCCCCAGGCATGCCGGTCATCGGCGACTCGAGCGAGATGTTGCCGGACGATAGGCTGGCTCCCGCGCCGAACCCCGAATCCGCGCCTTCGGGGGCGGCCTCGAGCCCGGGCGCAGCCACGTCCTGATGGCTTTCCGGGAAATCCGGATCCGGTGCGGGCGCGCTTCCCGCGAGCTCGATCTGCTCCGTTCCGGACGGCGAGATCGAGATGGAGGCCGCGCCGGCCGGCGCGAGCGAGATGCCCGACGCGTTCCCGCCCTGCGGCTCCTGCGGCTGATCGAAAGGTTGCGGATCACCGGCCTCGGAAGGAGCGAGCTCCGCCACGTCGCTCTGCTGCGCGAAGCCTGCCTGCGCGGCGCTTCCGTCCGCTCCTTGCGCGGCGTGGCCGAGAATATCCTCCACCGAAGGCATTTCCGTCGCGACCGGGCCCTCTCCGGGAAGCGCTTTCTGCTTTTCGGCCGGATCGACCACTGCCATTGCCGAGGGCTCGGCGAGCTTCAGGTGGTAGGGGCCGATGGCCACGATGTCGCCCTGCTTGAGCAGGGCGCGGGTGATCTCAGCGCCGTTCACGGCGATCGGCGCGAACGGGCTCTTCCTCTCGATCTGCACGCCTCCCGAAACGAGCTTCAGCAGCGCGTGCTGGCGCGAGATCGCCCGATCGTCGAGCCGGATCACGCAGCCCTCGGCGCGGCCGACCAGGGCCTCGCCCTCGAGCGGGAAGCTCCTGATGGTCTCGCCGTCCTTCAGCAGCGTCAGTACTGGCGTGAGTTGCGGAGCGGCGCCCATGTCTAGCTAGAGCCCCTTTCTCCGCCTGCTTCCATCTTCTCGAGCTGGTCGCGGGCCTCGACGTACGCGGGATTCGCCGGGTCGCGGAACAACAGCCTCATCACCTGCTCGAAGTGGCCCTTGGCCGACTTGACCTTGCCCGAGTCGATGCTCTTGCGGCCCCGGTCCAGGTGGAACTTGATCTCCTCCTCGATCTTCTTCTTCGAGTTCTCGAGGTAGATCGAGGCGAGCAGGTGCCCGGGCGCCAGCTGCAGGACGGTTTCGAAATGCGAGCGGGCGCGCAGGAAGTTCCCGAGGCGATACTCGCGGAACCCCGATCGGAAGAAACCTTCGGCCGTGCGGCCGCCGGGAGCGGTCGACCCGGGCTCGGGCAGGAACGAGGCGAGATCGCGTCCCGGGGGAATGATCGCCTTCGCGGCCGCGGGTTGCTGCCTCGGCGCGGGCTTGTCCTCCTCGAAGAGGAAGAGTGCCGCGAGAATGGCCCCCGCGGCGAGAAGCAGCGTGCGCGGGCTCGAGAGAGCGCTCTTGCCGGCCGACTTCAGCGCGGGACCTGCGGCGCCGCCCTTCGCGCCCCGGGCCAGCTTCCCTCCCATGGATCCGAGCGCCACCACTCCCGCCGCGGCCTGCTTGATGGCGACGGCCGAGGGAGTGGGAGGCGGAGCCAGGAGCTTTCGCGTCGCCGCTTCGTCGGACACGAACTCGAGCAGCGTCTCGCCGACCGTGACGATGTCGCCGGTGACGAGAGTCGCCCTGGGCGTGGGCTTCCCGTTCCAGAGGATCCCGTTCGCGCTCCCGTTGTCGAGCACTTCCCAGCCCGACTCTCCGAGCTTGAACTGGGCGTGCTTGCGCGAAGCCTTGAGATCCGAGATGACCAGGTCGTTCTCCTCGCCGCGACCGATCGTGGCCAGCGCCGCCGTCAGCACGTAGATCGCCCCGTAATCCGGGCCCTGCACCACTTTCATCCGCGCGAGCTCTCCCGGCTGGCGGGAGACGTTCGTCGATTTGAAGCGGAATACGCCTGGCATCACTCAGACCCTCCCGCCGGAGTGGCCACCAGGAGATAGCACTGGGCGGCACCGCCCATCGCGGAGCCCGAGAACGCGGAGGCCGAGACCTTGTACGGCGTTCCCGAGAAATCGTAATCCTCGGCCGGCATCTCGCCGCCGAGGGCCGCAGAGGCGCGGTCGAACAGGTCGGCGATGAAGGCTCCGAGCGACTGGTCGCGGGCGACCGCGGTGAAGTCCTGGCCGATGGCGGCGTCCACGCGGATCCCGGTCATCTCCTCGAACTTCTCGTTCATGTAGAGAATGCGCTTGTCGCCGTCGCAGAGCGCGACTCCCAGCTTCGGGTTCCCCGCCGCGAGCAGGCGGGCGAAGCTCGATGCGTCGCTGATGCTGATGCCGCCCGCGCCGGCGCCGCCGCCTTCGGACCCTCCGCGCGAGCTCGAGTTGGCGCGCTGGAGCGCGGAGTTGATGAGGTCCCACTGTTTTAATGATACGGCGACCACCGAGATCTACACGTCAGTTGTCGTCGGCGACCAGCGCGACA
>CAYZKI010000037.1:0-9657 GCA_964478745.1 uncultured Bacteriovoracaceae bacterium | reverse complement strand
CACAGCGGGTTCATCTCGGGGAACTGGTACTCGCGGCTGACCTCGGACTTATCGCCCTTCAGGACCTTGTCCATGTCGTCGCCGAGAACCTGGAAAGGGCGCAGGGTCAGGCGGTAGAGAATCAGCATGATCAGGCCGCCGAGCAGGCCCGTGAGGATCAGCGTCTCGGCGAAAGTCAGGCCGATCTCGCCGATGTCCGAGCTGAGCAGAGTGGCGTCGATCGAGACGGTCACCATCGCGATCACGATGTTGCGGCCGAGCTGGGGGCTGTAGACCTTGACGGGCTCGACGACGACGACGAGCTCGTCGCTGGCCGAGATGATGCCGCTCTCCGCGCCAGTCTTGAACTTGGTGCTCGCCTTCTTCGCGATGACGGCTTCCTCGCCCGTGGTGAGGTACTCGTTGATGCGGTTGGCGGGCGCGATCACGCGCAGGTCGAGATCCGTCAGGACCACCACGCGGGTGCCGTAGGCGTTCTCGGCGAGCCCGAGCTCCGCTTTGCTCTCGGCCCGCTCGGCCAGGAACTTCGCGTTTCGATCGGCGATCTCTCGGCCCATGAAGCTCGCGCGGCGGGCGATCTCGCGGATCGCGGCCTTGCGGCTCGCGCTCACCACGGGGTAGACCGAGACGACGAGGTTCGCCAGCAGGAATGCCCCGAACAGCGCCGCGCACAGGATCTTCCATTCGTACTTCTGGTTGAGCTGGTAGAACACCGGCATGACCTGGTGCTCGAAGAACCAGACCACCTTGCCGAGGAGCTGCTTCGGAGGGCCCGCGGGAGCCCCGAGGCCGGCGTCGAGCCCGGGCACGCCCGCGCCCGGAAGGCCCGGCACCCCGGCCGCTCCGCCGTCCCCGAGCACGGCGGGGAGGTTCGCGCCGCTGCCGCGGCCGCCCGGGAACTGGATCACGTTGCCGTCGGGCTTGAACTTCTGGAGCGCGCCCGCGACCGAAGGCGCGCGCGAGCGCGAGCGGGGCTGCCTGAGCTCGAACACGTATTCGCCGACGCTGATGCGGTCGCCTGGCTTGATCTCCTTGCGCTTGGCGAGCTCGCCGTTGACGAACGTCCCGTTCGCGCTGTCCTCGTCGCGCAGGAGAACGCGCCCGTTATCGACGATCAGCACGCAATGGCGCTTGGAGACTTTCGACGAAGTCAGCACGACGGCCTGGCCGGACTGGCGCCCGATGCCGTTCTCGCCGTCGTGGATCACGTAGCTGGTGCCGCGGTTCGGTCCGGCGACTACCGTCAGCTTATACACAAACGGTCCCCCACCCCGATGGCGTGCTTCGCGATCGTCCCGACCGGAAGCTCAAGCGTTTCACTCGCTCGTCCATCGCGCAGAGGAAGCAGTCGCCACGGGCGCAAATTCTCGCGCGTGGACGACACCGTGAACGCGGTGCTGCCGTCGGAAAGTTTTTCTTTCCGCAGGAACACGACGTCGATCGGGATGCTCATGAACCACATGTGGATGTCATTGCATCGGGGCAAGAGAAGCCCCTCTCCATCCGCCAAAACGGATCGACCGATCAGTCCTCTGAGGCGATCAAAGAAACACTCCGCCACGATCAACTTATCGGCAATAACCGCTTGATTTTTGAGGGCTTTAACTATGTGGCCACTCGGGGTTTGAGGCATCTTTCTTCATTCTAGCAAACGCTTCTAAGTGTGCGAAAGCTTTAGATAAAGAAATGATGCTGTACGTCATTCGACGCGTCGTGCTAATTGGCGCCTCACCAAGAGGATTTGTCTATGCTCAAAAATACCTGGTTCGTCCTGGCCTTCATCTTCGTGTCCACGAGCGCGTTTGCATCGCTCGATCCGATTCCGGGCACCTGCCGGAAGCCCGGTTTCGATGGCTGGTCCCACTGCCAGTTCGTCTCGAGCGTCGACGGCTCGAAGCACTCGGGCAGCATCCACTCATCGGCGCTTTCCTGCTTTCACTATATCGGCTGGGAAAGTGATCCCGCCTGCGCCGGCCCCTCCGAGGCCACCTGCCGCCTGCGCAACACCTACTACGTCGGCGACTGCCTCGAGCGCGTCGAGATCCCCTTCGGTCTGGACGACTTCGACGCCAAGGTCGTGGCCGAAGAACGCTGCGAGGAGATCCGCGACTGCCTGAATAACCCGCGCTGCGTGACCCGGGCCTGCACTTCGACCACGATCCGCGGCGGCTGGCGCCTGCTCGAGGTAACGATCCGCTAAGGACCTGGCTTAGGCCTCAGGCGCAGCACGTCGCCCATGAGGTCGCGGAGGCAGCCGAGTACCCCGCGGCCGGGGTTCAGCTCGATGAACCCGATCACCTGGATCTCGCTGTAGTAGTTCGGATTCAGGCCCGCCCCGCCCACATATCGCTTGAAGTCGTCGAGGAACTCGACATAGGACCCGCGCACGCGCGGCTTCAGCACCCGCGGATCGATCGCGATCGGCCCGCGCACCTGGCGGATCTTCGAGATCCGCGCGTTGAACACCTCGAGCTGCTGCATGAACTGCTCGCTGCTCGATTGGTTCACGTTGCGGAACTCCATCGTCCAATGCGACGGAGGCATTCCCTTGCGGACCCGGAAAAGGTTCAGGGCGTTGTTCTTCCAACGTTTGGTCCCGCGAAACCCTTTGGCAACCGACTGGTCGTAGACTTCGCCTTGGATCCTTGTCGCGAGGTCGAGTATCGTCCGCGGCATCCTTCCCGAATCGAAGTCATCGATGATCCGGGCGAACTTCAGCCTCGCCTCGTGGTCGAGGTTGTGGAACGCGGGCTCGTGCCCCCCCATCCCGCCCGCAGCCATTCCGGGATGGTTGAAGTAATCCACGATGAAGTTCCGGAAACCGAGCGCGTCGTCGCCGAAGGCGGATTCCACCCCGACGTGGATATGGCCGGCTCCGACGCCGCCGAACATCTTCAGCTCTTTCGCCACGGAGTAGAGATCCGCGTCGATCCTCGGCTGCAGCTCGCGAAAGCGCTCGTAGGTGGTTGGTTTCGTGTTCACCTCGACGACCCGCAGGTCATGTACCAGGTCCATGTACCATCCGTCGGGATACGTGACGCGAAAGCCCGCCATATCGGGGAGTTCGCTCGAAATGCAGCCCTTCGGGGCGCATTTGGCGAGCACCCTGTCCCGGAACTCCCTCACGTACTCGATCCGCTTCTCAGGAGGTGATTCGTGGGTTCGCTTGCTGCCGAAAGTCCATTCCGCCCCGAACAGCGTGCGAGAGCTCATCTCGTTGATCACGTTCTCGCCCTGGGGAGGCGCGGGCGTCTTCGCCGAAGCCGCTCCCGTGACAAGAATGAGAACGACCGCGAGCGCGAGTCGCCTCACGCTACTGCTCCGGGTAGATGAACCGCAGCACGAACGGCGCCGCGACCATCAGGAACACCGCCGGGACCACGAAGAGCACGATCGGGAGAAGAACCTTCTGCGCGGCGGCCGCGCCCGCCTTTTCCGCGCGGAGCATGCGCTCGCTGCGCACCTGATCGGACTGCGCGCGGAGGATCTTGCCGATCGATGCACCCATCTGGTCGGCGGAAATGAGGATCGTGACGAACGAGCTGAACTCCTGCATTCCCACTCGCAGGGCCATCTCGCGGAGCGCGTCCTGGCGGGAGGCGCCGACGCGGATCTCGCGCAGCAGCTGGGCGAACTCGTCGACGAGCGGCCCGGGCGTGGCTTTCTCGACGACCTTGCCGATCGCGCCCACGAAGTCGAGGCCGGCCTCGGTCGAGAGCGCGAGCAGGTCGACGATGAACGGCATAGACCTCAGGATCAGCTTCTGCCTGGCCTGGATTCGGCTTCGCACCCAGAAATCCGGGTAGAAAAAGCCCGCGATGCCCAATCCGAAGATCCAGTACAGCGAGAGCCCGAAGTCGAGGGCGTTCAGCACGCCCCCGATGAACGGGAAGAACACGATCATGAAAAGCTTGAACGCGATGAACTCGTCGGGAGTGAACTGGTCTCCGAGGCCGGCGGAGATGAGCTTTCGCCTCCAGACCTTGCGCTGGTCGTCCCAGAACGGGCGCGTGCGGATCAGGGGCACGACGTACTGGACGAAGAACGGCCTCGTGAGATTGACGATCGGGTTCTGGCTCTTCTTCTTGTCGCCGTCGGCGAGCTTCTCGGCCGCCGCCAGCGACTCGCCTTCCTGGAGCACCATTCGCGCGATCAGGAAAGACGCGAGCCCGATCAACACGTATGCCGTGTAGATGACCAGCTCGCCGCGACCTAGGAAGAGAGTGCTCAGCATAAGAGGCCCGAAGTGGGCGTAATCCCCCACTTTCATATCGACCCGGGCGCTTTAAGGCTTGAATGAGGGCCTGGAGGGCCGTCAAATTTCCGACAGCGACCGGGTCGGGCGGGCAATGCTACGATCTTCCCATGCCGCAAAAACTTCTCGTGCTCGCTCTATCCCTCTGTATCTCCTCGATTTCCTTCCCGACGCATTCAGAGGCCGCGGACGCCGGCAAGCCCCTCTGGGACTCCTGGTACACCGTGGGCGTCAACAACACGCCCTACGCCTATTACAACGAGAAGGTCGAGCTGAAGAAGGACCGCGTCGTGTTCCTGCACCGAATGTGGAAGCTCGAGGAAGGATTCCTGAACGAGGAGCAGCTCGGCGCCGTCTCGGCGAACAATCCCGAGCTCACCCCGATGTTCTTCAATTACCGCTCCGTCTACCGCGGCACCGAGAAGACCATGGACGGCACGCTCGGCGACAAGGACCGGGCGCTTTCGGTCACCGTGAAAGCGGGCGATCCGAAGAAGCCCGAGGCCAAGATCTACAAAAAGGTCATCCCGAAAGGCGTGATCTTCTCCCAGTTTTTCCCGGTGTGGCTCGGGCTGAAGCTCCCCTCGCTCAAGCCAGGGAAATCCACGAGCTTCAGCACCATCCTCGAGGACGACGCCTCGAACGGCTTCACGCCCGTCGGTGGAAACGTCACGGTCGAGAGCCCGGACGAGTTCGCGAAGAAGTCGGGGACCACGCGGCTCAAGGTCGTGTACCGGGGAGAGACGAACCACTGGTGGGTCAACGACAAGGGCATGGCCGAGAAGATCGAGATGCCGAAGTCGAACGTGCTCGTCCAGAAGGTCACTCAGGAGAAGGCGGAAGCCTTCCTCAAGGGAAGCACGCCTCCCGGCGCGAGCGCCAACGACAGCTCGGAATAGGAGTTCATGGTCCTTCGCGCGCTCACCTTCCTGCTCACCCTCGTGGTCATCTTCGCGGGAACGCGCGCGCTCGTCCACGCGCTCCCGGGCGATCCGCTGCAAACGCTGCTCGCCGAGTCGGCGACCCAGCTTCCACCCGAAGTCGTGCGCCGCGAGCTCGGCCTCGACCGCCCTTTTCTCACGGCCCTGGTGGACGATATCGGGCGCGCGCTCCGGGGCGACTGGGGCATCTCCCTTCTCAGCCGGCAGCCGATCGCGCCCGTCCTGCTCGAGCGTTTCCAGAGAACCCTCGAGCTCGCCGCCGCGGCATCCGCGATCGGAATCGTCTTCGCGCTCTGGATGGGCCTCGTCGCCGCCGGAAACCCGGGTGGCCGCATGGATCGCTTCTGCACGGCGTACGGCGGGCTCATGGCTTCCGTGCCGATGCCGTGGAAAGGCCCGCTTTTCATCCTCGCCTTCGCGGTGTGGATCCCCCTGTTCCCGGTCGACCGCCACATCGCGCTTCCCGCCGTCGCGCTGGCCTCCGGGACGGCCGGATACTGGGCCAGGCTGATCCGCGCGCGCGTCCGCGAGGTGCTGCATGACGGCGCCGCTCCCGGCGCCCGCGCCCGTGGCGTGCCCGAATGGAAGGTGCTCATCAAGTACGGCCTCGCTCCCGGCGCGGGCGCGCTCGCGGCCTACTTCGGAACGTCGTTCGGAGGCCTGCTGGGCGGCGCGTTCGTCGTCGAGTCGATTTTCACCCGTCCCGGCCTCGGCATGCTCCTCGTCGACGCCGTCCTGAAGCGCGACTATCCGGTCGTCGAGGCCGCGACGTTCGTCGCCGCCGCGACCTGTCTCCTGGGAAGCTGGCTCGGCGACTTGGCCCAGAGGATCCTCGACCCCAGGCTGGGAGGCGCGCGATGAATCCCGCCCGCGCCTGGCTCGTCGTCTGGTTCGGCGGCTGCCTCGCCACGGCGCTCACGGCCGCGCAACCCTTCGACCTGGATCGCGTGCTGGCCGCGGCAAGCCTCCTTCACCCGTTCGGCTTCGACGCCTTCGGCCGCGACCTGCTCCGTATCGTGTTGCGGGCTTCATTGCTGAGCTCGGCCTTCGCGCTCGCCTGCGCGCTGATCTCGATCGCGCTCGCGTCGGCGGGTGGAACGGCGATCGCCTCGCTTCCCGCGAAGCCGCGATTCGTCGCCCTGCGATTCCTTGATCTTCTGCTGGCATTCCCCTCGCTCCTCTTCGCGCTGGCCTGGGCGGCGGTTCGCGGTCCAGGGTGGGGCACGCTCCTGATCGCTCTCCTGCTCGGCACGTTGCCTCATTTGACGCGGCTGGTGGTCACCCGCTCGGAGGAGCTGCTGGCGCAGGAGTTCGTGCTCGCGGCGAAAAGCCTGGGCGCGAGCCCGCTCCGGGTCATGCGCCGGCACCTTGCACCGTCAGTGCTCACGCTCTGCTGGGTGGCACTGCCCAATCTGTTCGCTCAGGCGCTGCTCGCCGAGGCAACGCTCTCGTTCCTGGGCGTCGGCGCCCCCGTGGGCCGCGATACGTGGGGATCCCTGCTGATCCAGGCCAAGGACTACCTGATCGAAGCGCCCCACATCCTTCTCGCGACCGGCCTGCCCCTGATCGCGACCGTGCTTTCCCTGCAGGCGCTCGCTGGCGATCGCTTTACGGACGTGAGACCCGTACGTTAGAATTATCGGAATCAAAGGGACCCAACTCAGATGGCCTCAATCGACGATGCAAAAAAAGCCCTGGGACAGCTGTTCATCGTCGGATTCAACGGCCTTGAGCTTTCCAACGACACCGCCGCCTTCCTGTCGCAGGCGAATATCGGCGGCGTGATCCTGTTCGCTCACAACTACGAGACTCCCGCCGGAGTCGCCGAGCTGATCAACCAGGTGCAGGAGTGCCGCTCCGAGCTGCCCTTCTGGGTGAGCGTCGACCACGAGGGCGGCAAGGTCCAGCGCTTCAAGAAGGGCTTCACCCTGATCCCGCCCGCGGCGACCGTGGGCGCCACCGATTCCCCGAAACTCGCCTTCGAGCTGGCGGAGATGATGGGTAAGGAGCTGAAGGCCGTCGGGGTGAACCTGAACTTCGCTCCCGTCGCCGACATCCAGACGAACCCGAATAACCCGGTGATCGGGTCCCGCGCCTATGGCTCGACCGAGGACCGGGTTTCCAAGATCGTGACCGGCATCGTGCGCGGGCACATGGTCGCCGGCGTCGAGCCTTGCGTGAAGCACTTCCCCGGCCACGGGGACACCAGCGTCGATACCCACCTGGCGCTCGCGAAGGTCGACACCCCGCTCGAGGTTCTCCGGGACCGCGAGTTCCGTCCCTTCCTCAAGTCGTTCAAGTCCCGTTGCTCGATGGTCATGACCTCCCACGTGGTGGTGACGGCCATCGACAAGGAGTTCCCGGCCACTCTTTCGAAGAAGGTCCTGACCGACCTCCTCAGGAAGGACCTCCGTTACTCGCGGATCATCATCACGGACGACATGGAGATGAAGGCCATCACCGATCATTTCGGAGCGGAGGAGGCCCCGAGGCTCGCGATCGAGGCGGGCTGCGACCTTCTCGTCTACCGCTCGGAAGCGGGTGCCCGCCACGCTTATGCTTCCGTGCTCAAAGCGCTCGAAGAGGGGCGCCTCTCGCCGGACATCGTGCTTCAGGCCGCGACCCGGCTGAAGGAGCACAAGCGCGAAGCGCTCGGCGCATACCACGCCGTCAACGTCACCGAAGTGGGCCAGAAAGTCGGCATCCCCGAGCACCAGGCCCTGGTCGAGCGCGTTCTCGCAGCCGCTCAAACTATTTAGATTTCATATATTTACGAAGTTTGACAGACCCCCACCCCTCGTCTATGATGCGCCGCAGCCAATCAAGAGGGGATGACACTGAATGACTTCGACTTACCGCTTTGCTGCCACGCTCCTGATCACCGCAACGATGGTCCTGGGCTGGCAGACCTGCCAGGAGGCCTATGCTGACCCCTCGCAAGACCTCCTGATCGTCACCGCAGACAACAAGAAGAGCCGCGGGCTCGTCTTTCGCTTCGAGCTCTTCACTGACGGCGGGAAGATCGACCGCATCGACTACCACACGTTCGACGAGCACACGAACAAGCCGACGATCGAGACCTACAACCTCTCCCAGCTGAACAACGCCTCCGGTCTCGAGATCGTGACTCGCGACGGCTACAAGGTGGTGAAGATGTTCGGCCAGAACGTGCATCCGGACCGCGGCGGGCTGATCCGCACGGATTACCTGGTGAACGGCCTGACCAACAAACGCCGCGACTTCTGGATGAGGATCTGGAAGAAGCCCTCCGGAGAGTGGCAGCTGGGCACGGTCGAGGGCCGCGAGATCAACGAGCTCTTCTTCAAGACGAACCGGATCCTCCTGAAGGAAGTCGGCGTCGCCGCCATCGAGATCCGGCGCTGAGCTTTCAGGGTCGGGTCAGAAGCCCGAGTATTCCTGGTAGAGGCCGAAGACGTCGCGAAGCGCGTCGGAGATCTCCCCCAGAGTCGCTCCCGCCTTCACGGATTCCAGGATGAGCCCTTGCAGGTTCGTGCCCGCTTTCACGCCGTCCTGGAGCGCCTTGAGCGACCCGCGCGCGGCCGCCTCGTTGCGCTTGGAGCGGTAGGCCCGGACGCGTTCCACGGCGTTCTTCTGCACCTCGGGCGAGATCTTCTGGAGCTCGACCTCGGCGCTCGAGGAGGAGTCCTCGGTGAAGCAGTTCACGCCGACCACCTTGATCGCCCCGCTGTCGATCGCCTTCTGGTCGTTGTAGGCCGAGGTCGCGATCTCGTTCTGGATGAAGCCCGTCTCGATGCATTTGATCGTGCCGCCCCGGCGGTCGATCTCCTCGAGATACCTGAAGGTGCGTTCCTCGAGCTCGGCCGTCAGCGATTCGACGAAGTAGCTTCCCGCCAACGGGTCGACCGTCTGGGTGACGCCGCTCTCGAACGCGATGACCTGCTGGGTGCGCAGATCGAGCCTGGCCGAGCTCTCGGTCGGAAGCGCGAGCGCCTCGTCGAGCGAGTTGGTGTGCAGCGACTGGGTGCCCCCCAGGACCGAGGCCAGCGCCTGAAGGGTCACGCGAACCACGTTGTTCTGCGGCTGCTGCGCGGTGAGCGTCGAGCCGGCCGTCTGCGAGTGGAAGCGGAGCATGCAGCTCCGGTCGTCCTTGGCGCCGAAACGCTCGCGCATGATCCGCGCCCAGATGCGGCGCGCGGCCCGGAACTTCGCGATCTCCTCGAAGAAGTCGCTGTGCACGTTGAAGAAGAACGAGAGCCGGCCGGCGAACTCGTCGACGGCGAGCCCGCGCTTCACGGCCGCCTCGGTGTAGGCGATGGCGTTCGCGAAGGTGAAAGCGAGCTCCTGAACGGCCGTCGAGCCCGCCTCGCGGATGTGATAACCCGAGATGCTGATCGGGTTCCACTTGGGCGTGTTCTTCGCCGTCCAGGCGAACATGTCGGTGGTGAGTCGGAGCGCGCCCTCGGGCGGATAAATGTAGTT
>CAYZKI010000036.1:13514-14576 GCA_964478745.1 uncultured Bacteriovoracaceae bacterium | reverse complement strand
GTGTATTTCTCGCCCGGAAGGATGCCGGACCCGCAAAACGGAAACTCGTACTTCGGGTCGCGCACGCCCGGGGTTCCGCCGGGAAATCCCCCGCCCTTGAACCTGAATTCTCCGGCCGGGAGCCCGCTTCCGCCGACCGTGCTCGCAGCCATGGCTCCCGTATTCACCACGTAAAAAGCATGTTCCTGCGAGAACCCCGTCCCGACGGGGCCGAAGTCCCTCTCGGGGCCGGACTGCAGCCCGAGGATCTCCTTGTGGGAGCTATAATCGAAGATTTCGATGATGGCGCGATCCGTTCCGGCCCCATTGAGGCCGCGCACGACCGCCCCGTCCGAGTGATTTACTGTCAGGTCGGCCGAAAGGCTGCCGACGCTCCCCGGAGTGAACTCGAGGGCGACCATGCACGACTCTCCAGGCGCGATCGTGCTGCCGCAATTGCCTCCGTACCCCGGGAAGCCCGCCCCGCCCCGGAACTTGAAATTCGTGCTGGGGGAGATCATCCCGATCACCCCGTAAGCGGAGTTATTCGTCTCGTTCGTGATGACCAGGTTCCGGTACATCACGCTTCCGACCGGAATCTTGCCGAAGTAGGCCTCGCTCACGTCTTCCAGGATGCCGTACTCGGTGTAGTACTTCCTCGGATGCTCGGAGACCCGGAGGCTAGCTCCCGCGCCGATCGCGTCCCCTTCGACGTTGATCGCGAGCTGAGTCGGCCCGGCGCCGCCGTCGTACTGGACGTTGATCACGCCTGGCTGCGGCCCGGCCGCACCCGGCGCGAAAGTGATGGCGATCGCGCAAGAGGCGCCCTCGGGCAGCACCGAGCCGCAGGTACCGCCCCTTCCAGGGAACCCGGTGAAGCCCGTGTACTGATACGCGCCAGGCAGCGATCCGGCGCCGATCGAGTGGATCGTTCCCGGCCCGTCGTTGTAGAGACGGATGAGGCGGGTCCGCGATGCGTTCGCGCCTCCGGTACCGACCGTTCCGAACTGCACGGACGCACTCGTCAGGTTGATCAAGGTGGCCGATCCGAGAACGGTGCTGATGCCTTGCGCCGTCGAGAAC
>CAYZKI010000036.1:4792-13504 GCA_964478745.1 uncultured Bacteriovoracaceae bacterium | reverse complement strand
ACGTCTCTCCGCCCGCGGTGACGACGCTGATCTTGTATTCATAGCTCGTGGGCGCGGTGATGGACGAGTCGACGTGCTCAAGCACGGTCAGACCGGTGGCGATCGCCGCGAAAGTCCCCGCAGGGAGCTCTCTCCTCCAGACGCTATAGGTGCGCGACTCCTGCGTGGGAGATGCCGTCCAGTCGATCTCGACGGTCCCTCCGTTCTGAACGAGGTTAGGAGCGCCGGGAGCGCCCGGGACAGCCGCGTCGAAGCTCACGTTGGCGGAGATGGAGGCCTGATCGAGCGCGCTCGGCACGGAGAAACGGATGGTGCGCGTGCCGCTGACGTTCGCCCTGATCGTCCGCGTGGTCGTGCCGGAGGTGCCCGTCAAGCCGGTTCCCGAGAACGTGGTGCCGGCCGGGCCGGAGGCGACGCGGAAAGAGACGTTGATATTCGGGACCCCGTTCCCGTATTGGTCGAGGATGTACGCCGTCAGCGTGGAGGTCGACGTGTTGTCGGCGGGGACCCCCGTCTCAGGGGAGGCCGAGATGTAGCTCGTGCTCACCGAGGCCGACGACGACGTAAGCGTGACGACCGGCGCGCTCGAGGCGACACCGGCACCGGAAAACGAGAAAGTCTTCGACTCGGCAACCGTCGACATGAAATAGAACGTGCCCGAGCCCGTATCGCCGATGTTGATCGGCCGGGACGTGATCGGGCTCGTGCACGCCACGTCGCTGAAGAATCCGCCCGTGCCGCTCGAAAGAGCCAGATTGAGCGTTCCCGCGAAGCCCGACGTGTAGTTATAGGTCAACGAGTAGCTCTGGCAAACGCCGGCTTGCGGAGTGGTCGTTCCCACGAGCGTCAGGCTGATCGTCGTGGTCGTCGTGGTCGACGTGGTCGTCGTGGTGACCGTGGTGGTCGTGATCGTGGTCGTTGTAGTGACCGTGGTCGTCGTCGTGCTGGGCGCCGTGGTCGTCGTGACCGTAGTCGTCGTGCCGGGCGCCGTGGTCGTCGTGACCGTAGTCGTCGTGCCGGGCGCCGTGGTCGTCGTCACGGTGGAAGTGGTGCCCGCGAAAGTGCTGGTCGTGCTGGTGCTGGTGGTGGTCGTGACCAGAGACTGGCCCGAAAGGCTTTGCAGCCCAGACACGTCGAGCTCCGCTTCGACGGTGAAGCAGCCGCTGAGCGCGAGCATGAGGCCAAGTGTGATACCGGTTCGCCCCAGAGCCTGGGCGAGACGGAGGCAGCAACGTACGTACATCTCCCCTGATTATCCGCGAAGTGCCCGAGCTCCGGTACTAGCTCTTGGACGCCCTAGGGCAGCCGCGACACACGCTCAGTCGGCGCGGCCAAAAGACCTGAGATATTCGCGGCGCAATTTGGAGATATTTTGAATCGAGATGCGCTTCGGGCATGCCGCTTCGCACTCACCGATGTTCGTGCAGTGGCCGAAGCCTTCCTTATCCATCTGCTCGACCATCCGGCGCACGCGGCGCCCGGCCTCGACCTGCCCCTGCGGCAGCAGCGCGAAGCGGGTGACCTGGGCGCCCGTGAAGAGCGATGCCGAGGCGTTCGGGCATGCGGCGACGCAGGCTCCGCACTGGATGCAGGCCGCCGAGTCCATCGCGCTCTCCGCGGTTTCCTTGCCGATCAAGGTCGCGTTTCCATCCGGGTGCGGTCCGGCCTTGGCGGAAGTATAGCCGCCCGCGGCCATGATCCGATCCAGGGCACTGCGGTCGACCACGAGATCCGCGATCATCGGGAACGCCTTCGCGCGCCACGGCTCGATCACGATCGTGTCCCCGTCGCGGAAACGGCGCATGTAGAGCTGGCAGCTCGCGGTGCCGAGCTCGGGGCCGTGAGCCTGGCCGTTGATCATCAGGCTGCATGAGCCGCAGATGCCTTCGCGGCAGTCGCTGTCGAACTCGACGGGAGCCTCGCCCTTCGCCGTGAGACGCTCGTTCAGCACGTCGAGCATCTCGAGAAAGGACATGTCCGGCGAGATCCGGTCCACGGAGTAATCGACGAACTTGCCCACCGACTGGGGCCCCGCCTGCCTCCAGATCCGCAGACTCAGCTTCATATCACTCTTGCTCATTTGTAGCTCCGCTGGGCAATCTTGACGTTCTCGAACTCGAGCGCTTCTTTGTGGAGGACGGGGACTTTCCCCTCACCTTTATACTCCCAGGCCGAGACGTGGGAGTACTTGGCGTCGTCACGCTTGGCTTCGCCGTCTTCCGTCTGGCTCTCCTCGCGGAAGTGCCCGCCGCAGCTTTCGCCGCGCTCAAGCGCGTCGCGAGCCATCAGCTCGCCGAGCTCGAGGTAGTCGGCGACGCGCCCGGCGAACTCGAGGTTCTTGTTCAGCCCGTCGCCCGTCCCCGCGATCTTCACTCCGGCCTTGAACTCCTCGCGGAGCTCGCCGAAGCGGGTGATCGTCTTCTTGAGCCCCGCCTCGTTCCGCGCCATCCCGACATTGTCCCACATCAGGATGCCGAGCTCGCGGTAGAACTCCATGACGGTCTTCTTGCCGCGATCGCTCTTGGCGAGGAACTCCTTGATCTGCGCGGTGACCTGCTCCTGAGAGCCGCGGAACTCCGCGTGATCGGTCGTGATCTTGGTCGGCGCCTGGTTGGCGAGATAATCGCCCACGGTGTACGGAATGATGAAGTAGCCGTCGGCCAGACCCTGCATCAGCGCGCTCGCGCCGAGGCGGTTGGCGCCGTGGTCGGAGAAGTTCGCCTCGCCCGCCACGAAGAGCCCCGGCACCGTGCTCATCAGCGCGTAATCGACCCACAGGCCGCCCATGGTGTAATGGATGGCCGGATAGATGCGCATCGGAACCTTATAGGGATTCTCGTCCGTGATCTCGCGGTACATGTCGAACAGGTTGCCATAGCGCTCGCGCACGACGTTCTCTCCGAGGCGCTTGATCGCGTCGCGGAAATCCAGGTAGACGGCCAGCCCGCTCTCGCCGACGCCGCGACCCTCGTCGCAGACCGCCTTCGCGTTCCGCGAAGCCACGTCACGCGGAACCAGGTTACCGAAGCTCGGATAGCGGCGCTCCAGGTAGTAATCGCGATCCTCCTCCGGGATGTCGAGCGGGTTCTTCCCGCAGTCTTCCTTCCTCTTCGGCACCCAGACGCGCCCGTCGTTCCGCAAGCTCTCGCTCATCAGAGTGAGCTTGGACTGGTAGTCGCCCGAGACCGGGATGCAGGTCGGGTGGATCTGCGTGAAGCAGGGATTCGCGAAGAACGCCCCCTTCTTGTGGCAGCGCCAGGCCGCCGTGCCGTTCGAGTTGTGGGCGTTGGTCGAAAGATAGTAGATGCGGCCGTAGCCTCCCGTCGCGAGCACGACCGCGTCACCGACGTGGCTTTCGATCTGGCCCGTCAGGAGGTTGCGCGTCGTGATGCCGCGCGCCCTCCCGTCGACCACGACGAGATCGAGCATCTCGCGGCGCGAGTAGAGCTCGACCGAGCCGGAGTCCACCTGCCTCATGAGGGCGCCGTAGGCGCCCAGCAGAAGCTGCTGACCCGTCTGGCCGCGCGCGTAGAACGTGCGCGATACCTGCGTGCCGCCGAAGGAGCGATTGGCGAGCTCGCCCGAGTACTCGCGCGCGAACGGGACGCCCTGGGCGACGCACTGGTCGATGATGTTCACGCTGAGCTGGGCAAGGCGGTAGACGTTCGCCTCGCGGGAGCGGTAGTCGCCGCCCTTCACCGTGTCGTAGAACAGGCGCTGGATGCTGTCGCCGTCATTCTGGTAGTTCTTGGCCGCGTTGATCCCGCCCTGGGCGGCGATCGAATGGGCGCGCCGTGGGGAGTCGTGGATGCAGAACGCCTTGACCTTGTAGCCCAGCTCCGCGAGCGACGCAGCCGATGCCGCGCCCCCGAGGCCCGTGCCGACCACGATCACGGTGTACTTCCGCTTGTTGGCCGGATTGACCAGCTTCATGTCGAACTTGAAGCGGTCCCACTTCTCGGCCACCGGCCCCGCGGGAACCCGGGCATTCAGACGAGATTCAGCGCTGCTCATGCTTGCCCCCTGAAGTAGACGCCGATCGGGATGATCGCGAAAGCTCCGGCGATCAGGATCGCGAGTACGATGCTGACGACCGTGAGGGGCCGCGTGCTGCGCTCCCCGTTCAGCCCAAGGCTCTGGAAGATGCTCCAGATGCCGTGTTTGAGATGCAACCCCAGGAAGAACATCGCGGCGACGTACCAGCTGACGAAGAACGGGTTCTGGAAAGACTCGATGACCCAACGATAGAGGTCGCGCGCGTTCTCGCCGTTCAGATCGACGACGTAGCCCTGCTCGATCCCGGGACCGAACTTGAAGTGCTTGATATGGATGACGAGGAAAACCGTCAGGACCAGGCCCGAGACGATCATATACCTGGACGAGAATCCCGAGCGGCTCGGGCCGCCCTTGGTCTGGCTGACCGCATAACCCTGGGGCCTCGCGGCGGCCGCGCGCCTGCGAAGGATGATCGCGACGATCATGTGCAGCAGGAACGTGACGGCCAGGCCCGCCTCGGCGAAATAGAGGAGCCCTCCGAACGAAGCGAGCTTCTGCGTGTAGAGATTGAAAGGCTCCGAGTCCGTCTTCAGGAGAAGGAGGTTAGCCGCGACATGGCTAATCGAAAACAGAACCAGGAAGAAGGCGGTCAATGCGGTGAGATATTTCTGACCCAGAGTGCTTGTCAGCAGCTTCATGAGATAACCCCGGCGGTTCAGCTGATTTTCATTTTGGGAATTCTTTCCCATTCATACCATTGGAGAGCGCTCCGCGGCAATGTTAGTGTGCCCCTCATGAACACTTCGAAAGCCGTTTCCGCAGCAGTCCTTCTCGTCGCAGCCGCCGCCTTTTCAACCCCCGTCTTCGCGGCAAAATCGAAATCCGTCACCGCCAAAGCGGAGCTCGTGGACGCCGAAGGCAAGCCGATCGGGAGAGCCACTCTCGAGCAGGCTTCGGACGGCGTGAAGGTCAGCCTCGAGGCGCGCGGCCTCACCCCGGGGGCGCACGGCATTCACTTTCACGAAACCGGCAATTGCACCGGCCCTGACTTCAAGTCGGCGGGCGCCCACTTCAATCCGACCTCCAAGAGCCACGGACTCACCCATCCCGAAGGCCATCACACGGGCGACCTGCCGAACCTCACGGCCCTCGAGGACGGTACCGTCAAGACCGAGTTCGTGGCCAAGGGAGCCACCCTCAAGCCGGGCAAGACCTCTCTTTTGAAGCAGGGCGGCACCGCGTTGGTGATTCACGCCAAGGCGGATGACGGCAAGACCCAGCCTTCGGGCGACTCGGGCGACCGGGTGGCTTGCGGCGTCGTCAAGCCATGACGATCTTCACCGAGCCGAACACGACGTTCGCTTCGATGAACACGCGGCGGTCCTGAGGGGAAGGTCCCCCGCCGCCTTCCGGACGCCCGAGCGGCTGCGTGAGGTTGACCTTCTTGAATTCGAAGCCGCCTTCATCGCGCGTCGAATAATTCAAGGTGCCGAACACCACGAGATTATCGTCGGGGGTACGCCCTTCGGCGAACACCGCGTGAATGCGCGCGGTCACCGCTGCGCTCGGGTCGACCACGATCAGGGTCTCTCCGAAGACGCAGTCGATGTGAATGAGGGGATCCTGGGCCGGAAGCTGCAGAGTTCGCAGATCGATCGTCTGGCGCCCGAAGAACACGCAGTACTTCCGCGCGGCCCTGCCCGCGCTGAGGCGCTCGGAAAAGACGCTCTGATGCTGGATGACCCGATACCCCAGATAAATGAGGCCCGCGGCGAAAAGCAGGGCAAAAACGGGGATCGAGATCGGGAAGATCGCGCTGAGAGCGATATTCACGCCCCAGACCACGAGGATGGCGCCCAGGATCGTGATCGGCTTCACCTGCACGGGCCTACTCCTGCCTGAGCGCCTGGAAGACCGGGAGCTGATGCGGCCGAGGCGCCGCGGCCGGACTGGAGAGAGGATCGGTGGAGGTCAGCTGAGCCTCCGCGGGGGCCCTTCGGTTCTCGAGCTGGGCGATCAGCGAGGACGAGCTGTAGAGCGAAAGGTACCAGTAGTAGTTGCGCGCGATCGAGGCAACGTACTCGCGCGTCTCGCGGAACGGGATCAGATCCAGGAAGAGCACGCGGTCATTGACCGGATACCGTTTGAGCCAGTCGTCGACCCGATGCGGGCCCGCGTTGTACGCCGCGAGCGCGAGCTCGACGTCGCCCGAATAACGATCGAGCAGGCCCGAGAAATAGCGTACTCCCAGGCGGACGTTCACCTCGGGGCGATAGAGCGCCATCCGCGAGACCCGCTCCATGCGGCGAGCGGTCCGGGGCATGACCTGCATGAGGCCGACGGCGCCCACGCGGCTGCGCGCGTTCTCGTTGAACGCGCTTTCCTGGCGGATGAGAGCCAGGATCAGGTACGGATCGATCTTGCTCTCGTAGCCGCGCACGAGATCGAAGCGGCGCAGCGGGTACAGGAGCTCGAGGCTGGGCTTTGCCACCGTGTTCGCGTCCTCACGGAGGAGCGAGGCGACGAGCTGGAACTTCTTGAGCGTATGCCCCGAGCGGAACAGCAGGGCGGCTCCGTACAGCTGAACCTGGGTCTCGGCCGTGCGCAGCAGCTCGAAATGCTGATCGAGAATCTGCGAGGCGAGGTGCTCCTCCCCGCGCTCGAGCAGGATCTCGCTCGTGGCGAAAACACGGTTCAGGATGGCGCTGTTCCTGGATCGGAAAGTGACCTGGGGATCGTGGCTCGAGGTCAGCGCGGGCTGGAGATAGCTCCCTGAAGGGCCGACCAGCAGCGCGTGAAGGCTCAGCGGGAACTCGCTGTGAATGGCCTCGCGGGTTTCCTGGACGAGATCGTCGTCCTTCATCTCCTTGGCGGCCTGATGGCGCCAGTAGAGCGCGCGAAGCTTGTACTCCTGCCCCGCCGGATGGCCCGCGATGCGCGAGAAGAGCTTTTCCGCCGCCGTAAAGTCGCGCTGCCAGATCCGGATCAGGCCCAGGCGGTAGGCGGCGCGCACCGAGGAGCCGCCGTCACCGCAGTCGACCGAGCGCTGAAGCAGCGCCGTCGCCAGAGTCAGGGCGTCGGGATCCGGAAACGACTGTTCGACGCGCATTCCTAGGACGGAGAGCAGCGAGGAGTCGGGGCACTCGGGCGAATCCAGCAGCTTTCTCGCGAAGGGCGTCAGGTCGCGGGAGGTCGGGACGCGCTTCAGCGCGCGGATGAGCTGCGATTCGGTCGCGGCGGTGAGCCCCGAAAGATCGCCGTCGACGATCGCGCGCGCGATCTTCCGCTCCTCGCTCTTCGCGTTCGCCTTGCGGTTGGAGCGAGCGAGCGCCTTGGCCGTCGCGCGACGCTTGGCCTGCGCTTCTAGTGTTTCGCAGATCACGTGCTCGGGGCTCGCGCCCGTGCAGTCCTTGGTCTGGAGGTACGATTCAACCTGGGAGCGGATGGCCGCGAGCTCGGCCGGGTCGTCGAGCTCCAGCCCCGTCATCTTCTCCCGCAGCACGTAGGAAAGCGGAGCGGAGTTCGGGCTGAGCGACACTTTTTCGACGCCATCACGCAACGCGTTATTCTGAACAGGAGGCGCGCTGACGCACGAGCCCACTGCTAGAAAGATCGATGGAAAAGCCAACCACGCCTTGCTGCGACATCCTGTCATCAAGCCACCTGTGGATCGAGGCCCGAATCGAGCCGGGGCGAGCGCCCACCCCTTCGGGCGCTCTCTCTCATCCACCCGGAACTATGATGACATAGATCGCGGCTTAAGCAACTGCCGGAGTCGGGGGAACCGGAGGCTGCGCGGACCGATCCAGAGAGCCGAGGGAGTCGCTCTCCAGACCGACCGCGAGCTTGAGCACGTCAGCAACCGTGTCGACGAGCTCGAACTTGAGCTGGTCCCGGACTTCCTGCGGGACGTCCTTCAAGTCCTTCTGGTTCCTTCGAGGCAGGATCACCCGCTCGATGCCCGCCCGGTGCGCGGCGATCACCTTTTCCTTGATTCCGCCGACGGGCATGACCGACCCGCGCAGCGTGACCTCGCCCGTCATCGCGAGCTTCGGGTTCACGCTCCTGCCCGAGAAAAGCGAGGCGATGGTCGAAACCATGGCCACGCCCGCGGACGGGCCGTCTTTCGGGATCGCTCCCGCGGGCACGTGCACGTGGATGTCGTTCTTGTCGAACTCGAATCCCGGAACGAGCTTCGCGAGCCGCGACCTGACCAGGCTGAGCGCGATCTGCGCCGATTCCTTCATCACGTCTCCGAGCTGCCCGGTGATCGTGAGCCTGCCGGTTCCCGGCATGAGGCTCGACTCGATGAACAGGATCTCGCCGCCCTGGGGCGTCCAGGCAAGGCCGGTCACCACGCCCGGAGGCGCGATGCGCTCGGCCACCTCGTGCTGGTAGCGTTCGGGCCCGAGCAGCTCCTCGAGGAGCGCGATGCCGAGCTCGACCGGCGCGGGTTCCGCGGAGGCCTGCGCCGCGATCACCTTCTCGGTCGCGCCACGGCACAGCGCCGCGATCTTGCGCTCGAGCTCGCGCACGCCCGCCTCGCGGGTGTAATGCGTGATCACGCGCATGAGCGTCTCATCCGGGATCCTGAGCTGCGCCGCCGCGATCCCGTGCTCCTCGAGCTGCCTCGGGATGAGGTGGTTTCTCGCGATATGGAACTTCTCGGCGGTCGTGTAGCCCGAGAGCTCGATCACCTCCATGCGGTCGAGCAGC
>CAYZKI010000036.1:2734-4782 GCA_964478745.1 uncultured Bacteriovoracaceae bacterium | reverse complement strand
CCTTGGACAGGTCGAACGAGACATCGAGGTAGTGATCCAGGAAGTTCGCGTTCTGCGCCGGGTCGAGCACCTCGAGCAGCGCGCTCGCCGGGTCCCCCTGGAAGCCGCGGGCGAGCTTGTCGATCTCGTCGAGCATGAACACCGGGTCGTTGGCCCCGGCGCGCTTGATGCCCTGGATGATCCTTCCCGGCATGGCGCCGATGTAAGTGCGGCGATGCCCGCGGATCTCGGCGTCGTCGCGTACGCCACCGAGCGCCCCGCGCACGAACTTGCGTCCCAGCGCCCGCGCGATGCTCTTGCCCAGGCTGGTCTTGCCCACGCCCGGCGGGCCTACGAACAGGAGCACGCTCCCCTTGCTGCCCGAGCCCTTCCTGAGCTTCATGACCGCCAGGTGCTGGATGATCCTCTTCTTGATCTTGTCGAGTCCGTAGTGGTCCTCATCCAGGATCGCGCGGGCCTTCTCGAGATCCAGGTCCTCGCTCCGGGTCGCCGTGCTGGCGCTCCAGGGCATCGCGACGAGCAGGTCCAGGTAGTTGCGGATCACGTGGTTCTCAGGCGAGCCCGAACCCACGCTCTCCAGGCGCTTGAGCTCGTCGAGAGCGACCTTCTTCACGTCGTCCGGCATGCCGGCCCGGTCGATCTTCTCGCGATAATCGTCTTTCGCCTTCTCCTCGCTCCCCTCGCCGAGCTCCTCCCGGATCGCCTTGAGCTGCTCGCGGAGCAGTGCCTCGCGCTGCATCTTCCCCATGCGATGGGACATCTTGTCGCGGATCTCGCCTTGCACCTCGAGCGCGTCCTTCTGCGCGGCCATGATCTCGAGCAGGGCGAGCACGCGCGACTTGAGCGAGACGTTCTCGAGAAGCTCCTGCTTCTTCTCGACCGGAAGCTCCAGGTTCGCCGCGGCCAGGTTCGAAAGGTAGCCCACGTCCTCGATGCCGTCGATCAGCTCGGTGAGCTGCGAGGTTTCGGCGGGAAGCAGCTCGAGCACCTGGTTCGAGATGGTCTTGAGGCTTTCGAGCAGCGCCGCGCGCGTCTTGTCGTCAGCGTCGATCCTGTCGCGCAGCTGTTCGCCGGTGGCCTCGATGAAGGCGGCCACCTCGCGGATGTCGCGGATCTCGAAGCGGTGCACTCCCCGGATCAGGACCTGGAACCCCTGCTCCTGGTTGCCGCGCACGCGCTCGAGCTTGGCGATCGTCCCGATCTTGTAGAGATCGGAGACCTTCGCGTCCTTGTCCATGCTCTCGTCGACGCTCTTCTGCGTGACGGCGATCACGTATCCGTCCGTCCGCCGGGCGGCCTCGACGGCCGCGACCGTGCGCGCGCGGCCCACCCTGAGCGGGATCGCGGTGCCGGGAAAAAGAACCGTGTTTCTGATCGGCAGTACAGGAAGGTATCGATTAGTGGTTTCCATAAGTAACTAAGGTGAGCTTTGGAAACCGAATGTCAAATCCCCCGGCCGGTACAATCGGACAAGGGCAGCGAATTCACGGCCTTGCAGCCGGACTATTTCGTGTTCTCGAAGAGCGATTCCTTGAGATGCCGCGGCGCGGGGCCGTTGTAGGCGGAGGCCTCCGTAATGAAAGCGTCTCTCGCCTGCTTGAGCGAGGGGTTGGACTCGAGCTGATGCGCCCAGCTCGAAACCCGCCCGCCTTGATCGTCGTGGCCGGGGAGCATGAGCGTTTCGCGGGCGATCCGCGCCTTGAGACGCGCGAGCGAGTCGTAATGAGCCACCGGATCGCCGCCCGGCAGGTCGTTGCGGCCCGAGTCCGCGAACATGAGCACGTCGCCTACGAAGAGAAACGGCCCCCAGAGCACGCACATGCAGTCCGGCGTGTGTCCGGGCGAGTGGATGAACTCGATGCGACCGGCCGACGTGGAAAGCGCGGTATCGCGGCTGATCCGGATGTCGACCCGGGTGCTCGGCGCGCGCGCGTGCATGATCAGGGGCGCGCGCAGGTGGCCGGCGAGCCGCCCGGCCGCGGAAACGTGGTCGGCGTGCGTATGCGTATCGATCACGGCGATGAAGCGCATCTCGCCCAGGCTTCGCG
>CAYZKI010000036.1:0-2724 GCA_964478745.1 uncultured Bacteriovoracaceae bacterium | reverse complement strand
CGTCTGCTCCACGAGCGTGTCCCAATCCTCGCGCACCGGGTCCACGACGAGCGCTTCGCGCGTTTTCTCGTTCCAGACCAGGTAGCTGAGATTGTCATCCTGGACGATGGCCCGGCCCCGCCAGGGCGCCGGAAGCTCCCCGTGCCGGATCAAGTCTTTGAGATCTTTCACGAACGTAGGTTGCGCCATGGGTGCAAGCTAGCACCAGTGAGCCGGGTTTGCCATAATTGACGCGCCGTGTTAAATCGCGGGCAATGACTTCGAAACACCTCCCCGAAATGCCGATTTGGATGATCCTGGGCCTGCTCTTCGCTCTCGACTCGATGGCATCCGTGCAGATCCTCGATTCCAAGGAACAGAAGTTCTCTCCCGCGGCCTGCGCCGAACGGGACATCTGTGATCTCGTCGGAGCCAGGCTCGTCGAGGAGAATTACAAGGTGACCCTGCCTGAGGGGGTGAGCTACGGCACGCGCGCTTTCGCCGAATTCGAGACCACCGACGTCGCGAAGCTCGAGAAGTACGCTTACGTGAACTTCATCCGGGGCTGCCAGTTCGACTCCGTGAAGATGCGCGACGGGAAGGTCATCAAGCAGCTCAACCACGCGCGCGACGAGTTCTTCGGCGTCGAGGGCGTCGCCTTCCATCACCCTCAGTGGGTCATCGACTCGACGGACGTCGATCCCATGTACAACAGCATCCACGAACCGGGAATGAGCCGCCACGCCGCCTACCGCTGGAACTCCGTGAAGGGCTCGTTCAACCAGAAGACGGAAGCCTACTTCGGCAACGCCGCTCCGGCCCGCCCCGTGCTCTACGTGAGCGACCGCCCGGGCACGGCGTTCCTCTCGGACACGCTTCCCAAGGCCAAGAACATCTCGCTCGAGTTCAAGATGTGCCTGTACAAGGCCTCGGAGATCCCGCTGGTCGCCAAGGCCGACGATCTCTCGTTCGCCGAGCCCATCCACTGCTTCCCGTGGAGGAGCTCGCTCGTCTACGACTGGCAGGCGGGGAAATTCACGAACCCCGCGGCCGTGGACCCGGTCTGCAACTAGACCGCGGCCGGCGGGCTCGCCGAGAAACCGCTCGAGCCATGCCTCTTGTAGTCGTCGAGCGCGAAATCATCGACCTGGATGACCTGCGTGCGGATGCCCTCGGCGCGCTCGATCGACGAGTACTCGTCCTGCGTGATCACGCCGGCCGCGAGAGCGTCCTTGTAGAGCTCTGCGGGAGGCTTCTTCGTCAGCTTCTTCTTGCGTAGCGCGCGCTTCACCTTGCTGGCGGCCGCGTCGCTCGCCACGACGAGCTTGAACGCCTCCTCGAGCTTCGCGAAGTGCTCGTTCGGGTCCTTCGGCAGGTAGATGTCACCGAAGATCCGGTCGCGCTGCGCGCCCGGGGTCATCATGAGCGCGGCGACTTCCGCGCCGAGCCTGTCCGAAGGCAGGCTTCCCATCGAGTTCACCCGCGACGCCCACCGGATCGGCCCCTTGAAGAGCCAGCCCAGCACGGGAACGTCGAAGTTCGCGTAGATGCCGTCGAACGCGAGCTCGATCTGATGGAAGGCGAAATCCAGGCCCCAGCGCGCGTACGGAAGATCCTCGCGCCTGCGCCCGTCGACCTCCCAGCGCTTCAGGATGCTGGTGGCGAGATACATCCACGAAAGCGCGTCGGCGAAGCGCCCGGTGATCTTCTCCTTGAACTTCAGGCTTCCGCCGAGCGTCCCCATCGCGATGTCGGTCATGATGGAGAACTGGGCCGAGGCCCAGGAGAGCTTCTTCCAGTAGCGGGCTGTCGGGCCGCCCACCGGCGACAGCGCGAGCCTGCCCCGGGTCAGGAACAGGAGCTTCGCGCGGAATGTGTTGCGGATGATGTACCCGACGTGCGCCCAGAAGGCCTTGTCGAACGCGGCCAGGTCGTTCTTCTCGACGGCCTCGACCTCCGAGAAAGCGTACGGGTGGGCGCGCAGCGCGCCCTGGCCGAAGATGATCAGGGTACGCGTCAGGATGTTCGCGCCTTCGACCGTGATCGCGATCGGAGCCGAGATGTATCCGTGCGCGAGCAGGTTCTTGGGGCCGCGCGAGATGCCAGCGCCGCCCAGGATGTCCATCCCGTCGGTGGCGACCTTGCGGCCGAGCTCCGTGAAGTTGTACTTCGCGATGGCGGTGATGACCGGCGGCTTGCTGCCGCGGTCGATGCCGCCCAGCGTGTATTTGCGCGCGGCCTCGAGGAGGTAGGTGAACCCGCCGATGCGGGCCAGCGGCTCCTGCACCCCCTCGAACTTGCCGATGGAGATGCCGAACTGCTTGCGCGCGACCGCATGGGCGCTCGCGACACGGCCGACGAACTTCACGCCGCCCCCCGTCTGCGCGGGCAGCGAGATCCCGCGGCCGGCGGCCAGCGATTCCATGAGCATGCGCCAGCCCTGGCCGGCGAAATCGGTGCCTCCGATGATGGCGTCGATCGGGACGACCACGTCCTTCCCCTGGGTCGGGCAGTTGTAGAAGGGCGTGCCCATCGGATCGTGGCGGCGGTTCGCCGTCACGCCCGGGGTCTTGGTCGGGATCAGGGCGCAGGTGATGCCCAGCTCCTTCCCTTTGCCGAGCAGGTTATCCGGATCCTTGAGCCGGAACGCGAGGCCGATCACCGTGGAGACTGCCGCGAGGGTGATCCAGCGCTTGTTCCAGTTCAGGCGGATGTAAAGCTTCCCATCGTCGCCCTTGAACACCA
>CAYZKI010000035.1:2037-14795 GCA_964478745.1 uncultured Bacteriovoracaceae bacterium | reverse complement strand
AAGCTTCAGCTCCGCTGGCGGAGCAATCTCCAAGCTTCAGCTCCGCTGGCGGAGCGAGCACCAGCCCCGCAGCTCCGCTGCCGGAGCGATCTCCAAGCTTCAGCTCCGTCCCCCGGCTACTTCACCACCGGCATCCCCTCGCCCGTCGTCGCGGCGCGGATCATCGCGAGCGCGATGTCGTAGTCCAGCCCGTCGCGATCATAGCCGGCGGCGCTCCGCCAGCCCTGCGGGGCCTCGGGGTGCGGCCCCGAGATCACGACGAAGCCCTTGCCCGAGCGAATCTGCGAGATCGCGGGCTCGCCCGTGTCGTAACGGGCCACGACTCCCCCCTTCCACTCGGGCGTGGCGGGGCCGCCGTACCAGACCAGCGAGCGGTTCTCGCCGCCCGCGAAGATCACGTCGACCATCGCGGTCACGTTCGATTTTCCCGGAGGATAGTAATAGTCGAGGACCGCTCCCGGCGCGACGGCCATGCCGTAGGCGGCGGTCGCATTGCCCGTGGCTTCGGGCCCGACGGCCACCCACGCGCCCGCGCAGAAGCCCACGTAGCCCACGCCCGCCTCCTGCACCGCCTTGCGCACGCGAAGCCGCGTGGCCGCCGTCAGGTTCGAGTAGATCGTCCCGCCCGAGCCCCCGGGCACGATGATCACGCCGAAGCTCGCGAGCTTCTCGGCGCTCATCGCGTTCAGCTGCGCCGTGTTCGCGAGCTCGTAGCTCAAGCCTTCGTCACGAACGATCCTCTCGGTGTTCTGCCAGTCGGAAGTCGAAACGCCGAGCCCGTTGAAGATCAGGGCGTCGGTCGCGTACGCGCGGGGAGCCGAGCTCCCTCCGCCGCCGGTGCCCGGCGGATTCACCGGGTCGGTGACGCTCACGTCGGGAAGTTGAACCCCCCGGGAATCCCCGAGCTCACGAGCGCAGGAAGCCGCGCCCAAGGCGAGAACGAGCGCCAACGAGCCGAAAACCGAACCAGTCCCCGCTCTCACAGCCCCAGCTCCTTCTCGTCACAGATGTGCGTCGTCACGACGTCGTCGTTCGGGCCCGGCAGCGCGCTCGAGCGTGACGTATACGTGAAGAGCTCCTCCTGGTAGTAGGCGTAGTTGTTCGTGTAGGTCGAGCTGCTCATGATCAACGGATACATGATCGAGGCGTACGCGCCGCTCGAGAGCGTCGTCGAGCGATGAGGGCGCAGCAGCACGCAGTGCCCGAGCTCGTGATGGGCCAGGAGCTCCTTCTGCGTCTCCGAGACGCGATTCCAGAAATCCGGGTCGAAGGTCACGCGCCTCTGGCCGCCTCCGGTCTCGCAAAGCCCGATCGTCGAGGAGCCGTAGGCGTCCAGGCTGGCGATCCGGATCGTGAGCTTCGGGTTCTTCATGTCGGGGAGCACGTCGACTCCCTGGATCTTCGCGTCGTCGACGAACTTGACGACGTACTTCTCCACCTCGGCCGGGCCCGTGTACAGATCGCTGCCGCTGACGGGACTCGAGGTCGGCGAAGGCGTCGGGTCAGGCGTGGGCGTCGGGCTCGCGGTCACGTCCGGGTCCGGGTCGCGAAGCCCGTCGCGCGTGACGGTCGTGCCCGTGTCGTTGCAGCCGGTAAGCCCCGCCGCCGCCGCGAGAGCCACGGCGACAAAGAAGGGCGTCGATATTCTGACGATGTTCATCTTCGGTACTCCTCTCTCTTCTTCTGTGAAGAGCAATACGGAGCCACTCGCGAAAAGGTGTCGCGGCGGAGGTAGAATATCGAAATGAAGTCAGTGCTATTGCCGCTTCCGGACCGCGACTTCGACACGACCGAGGTCGCGGTGCCGTGGAGGCTCCTCACCGAGGCCGGCCATCGCGTGGTCTTCGCGACCGAACACGGCGCGCGCGGCCCCGTTCCCGAGTGCGACAGGCTCCTGATCTCGGGCGTGATCTTCGGACAGCTCGGGGCGGATCCCGAGCCGGTATCCTTCTACGAGCGCATGGCCGCGTCCGCGGAGTTCCATAAACCCATCGCCTGGAGCGAGATCGAGCCCTCGGCGTTCCACGGCCTGCTCCTCCCGGGCGGGCACGCGCCGGGAATGAGGCAGTACCTGGCCAGCCGCGAGCTCCAGTCGAAGATCGCCGCGTTCTGGAAGCTCGGAAGGCCCGTGGGCGCCATCTGCCACGGGGTCATCCCTCTCGCGCGCGCGGGCGTTCTCGGGGACAAGAAGACCACCTGCCTTCCGAAGTACATGGAGGCGCTGGCCTACGGGCTGACCTTCTGGAAGCTCGGGCGCTACTACCGCACCTATCCGGCCTACGTCGAGGACGAGGTCAGGGCTGCGCTGCGGGACCCGGAAACCCAGTTCCTGCGCGGGCCGATCACTCTCGGCACCCGCGGCACCGCGTCCTCGGACCGCTCCACGTTCACCGTGGTGGACGGGAACTACGTCTCGGCCCGCTGGCCGGGAGACTCCTACGCGTTCGCGCGCAAGTTCATCGAGCTTCTGTCGGCGACCCGGGACTGAACGCCGGCGCCGTCAGTCAGGGCTTCATCCACACGGCCAGCGCGCTCTTGGTCGCGTCGACCGCGAGGCGAAGCTGAGCGGCCTTGAACGCGCGGTACTCTTTCGAGTCGACCGCGTAGCTCACGCCCGAGGCCTTCACCCGCGAGTCGCCGAACGCGTTTCCGAACACGCCGTACTCGCCGAAGCGGTCGTCGGCGGACTCTTCCCAGTACCCGGTGAGCGGGATCAGCTGCGCGCGCGCGCCGGCCTTCGCCGAAAGCCTGCCCTGACGCACGTTCTGGAGGGTCGCCTTCGCGGCCTTCGCGAAGATCGCCTCGAAGCTCGTCGCGTTCGCAACGACCGACGCGCAGTTCGACCCGGCCGGCGCCGACGGCATCTGCACGTCGAAGCTTTCGAAACCGTCCGTCAGCCAGTGGTTCACGGGAACCACGTGCGGCGGCGAAGCCATATCCTGGATGTGGTGGAGGACATGCCCGATGTCATGCTCGATCTCCTCGACGTCCCCCTCATGGCGCCGGAGGTCCTCCACCAGATCCAGGATCCGCTCGGAAGAATCCTTCCGGCGCATATCGATCCTTTTCTCGGGATGAAAGTAATGCGAGTAGGTCGCCCACTTGCGGAAGACGTTCAGATCCTCGCCGCGGTTCGCGGCGGTGATGGCGGCTTCGGCCGAGGGCGTGACGGGATTGGCGGGGAAACAGCGGTTGTACTCGATGACCGCCTGGCGGGTGATCGCCTCGTGGTCATCGATGCTGAAGGCTTGAGCGGAAGCAGCCGCGAGAAACGTCGAAACAAACGCGAACCCGGCTGCGTGGAACCTCATGCTGACCTCACCTTTTCCGTTCGACGGCAGGCATAGCAGAGGTGACTTAACGCGTCAAACCGGGCGGCGTAAGAATTTCAGTGAGTGGTTGCAGCCCCTCACTCGTCGAGGACGTCCATCTCGGGAATCGAGCTCGCCGGAGGCAGGTCCTGAGGCAGCGTGCCTTGGGGCACTGTACCGTGGGGCCAGGTGAGCGGAACGGGTTCCCAGGGTTTCACGAAAACTTCCTCGCCCAGGCATGCCTGACACTGCGAATCGGGCAATATTCGCCCGAGAATCCCCTGCTCGCGCAGGAAGGGCGAGAGCGAGAGCGACACCAGCCACTGCGCGGTCTTCAGATCCGAATCCGGCATGGGCCAGACCGGAAAGTTCAGGCGCAAAACGACCCGGTTCGTGGAAAATGCCTCGACGAGATCGGCGCCGAGCCCCGTGCTGTCCTCGACGCGAGAGGAGTAGCACATGATCCGCCCCTCCTCCGCGCTCTGATAGACGATCTCGCGGGGCACGGGTACCCGCGGGAGCACCTTGACCAGGCAGGGCGGCACCGGCGGCGGCTCGGGAGAAGGCGAAGGCTTGGGCGAGCTTCCGGGCGACGGCGCGGGCTCGGGTGACGGCGAAGGCTTGGGCTCGGGGATCCCCTCGAGCAGGAGCTCGGGCCTCGGTCCGCGCACGAGCTTGTAGGTCACGGACGTGCCCGGCTGGATGCTCTTCAGGCAGGAGCGAACGGCGGCGAGATCGAAGCCCGCGCTCATCGCGCCCATCGGCGCGCAGTTGAACCGCGCGTCCGGCCGGGGGCTCGCGCGATAGCCCGCGTCCCAGGGATAGGCCTTGAGATCGACGGGAGTTCCCTCGGGCCTGCGCACGTGAATGGTGTGAACGACCAGCTGCCTGAGCCAATGCTCGTTCTCGGGATTGGCACCCTCGGGGTGGCCTCCGCCGAAGAGCGCGCAGCCCGCGGCCACGCTCAGCGAGCTCAGCGCCAGCGCGGCGGCGATCGGTGCGATTCGGATCCTTCGCGGGGTCACCTCCAAAGGATGAAGCCTAAGCGGGCGGGCGGGAAACAAAAAAGGGAGAAGGCTTTCGCCTCCTCCCTTCAAAACTTCGAGCGGTGATGAGCCGCTTCAAGCTTTCATAAGTCCACGGCGGACATGAGCCCGGTGGTCGAGATTGGTTTCACTCGACCTACTGGGAACTCACCTCCGCCGTGGGACTGGTACTTTGATTGGCCATCCCACCACCTCCTTTCGCGCCCATATAGGGCGGGGAACTTCTTAATAGTACACGGGCGCCGTGTAGCTTTCCAGCCGCGGAATTGCCGCCGGCCGAAAATTATCTCGCATCGCCCGCCGCATGCGCGCTCGCGCGAGCGTCCGGCGGCGTCATGTATTCCTCGGTCTCGACGTCGGGCGGCGGGTTGCCGTTGCACTGCTTGTCCCGGTCGAAGTGCTTGTAGTCCTGCTTACACGGGTCGTACTCGTTGTAGGCCCAGCTCGCGCCCTGGTAGATCTTCCCCATGAAGTAGCGCTTCGAGGGCTTGTAGATCTCGAAGTGGAAGTACTTCGGGGTAAGCGACTTCAGCGCCTCCTTGCGGCTCTTTCCCAGGTACTCCATCTGGTAGATCGCCGCGGCCTCGCCGGTGCGATCGGCGCCGAACTGGCAATGGATGAGAATGGGGCGAGCCACCGATTTGTACGCGTCCAGCAGCTTGATCAGGTCCGCGCGGCGCGGGATCGCCTCCGAGCGCATCGGGATGTTCACGAGCTCGACCCCGCGCTCCTTCGCGACCGCGACCTCGGTATCGAACCAGTCCTTGCCCGGCGCCTCTCCGCGCAGGTTGATGACGGTCCTGATCCCCGCCTCGTCGATGGCGAGGTTCAGCTCCTCGCGCGTGAGCTGGGCGGAGCGATAGAACTCGCCCTTCTCGACGACGTGGAAGTTCTTGGTAAGACGACATCCCTGCGCGCCGGCCGCGGCAAGGCCAAAGGCCATGATGGCCCAATAACGACGGTGCAAATCCATTTGCCCCTCCCGATCCCTCGTCATCAAGCATGACGATTAAACAACGGGAGTGCAATGGCACCGCTCGCGATTCCCGGAGCGGGTCAAGGCGTTGACTACAGAGTTTGTCGAGCGGACAGCCTGAAACCGCTGGAAATGAACGGAATGAGTCTCGGGAACGCCGTGTATCCTAACCGAAAAAGAAACGGAGCCCGACCGAGCGCTAACGTTTTGTCGCCGAACCTGCAGGCGTCAAGAACCCGCTCGGCGGATTTTTCCGGGTCGCCCGGCGCGGACACGACCGTCGTCACGCGCACTCCGAGGCCGTTCAGCTGCGCATGAAGCCCCTTCGAGAACCCGTAGCCCGGAACGTGCGAAACGATGTTCACCACTCTTCCGCGCCCGCGCTCGGCCATCCCGCGCAACGACTCGAGCGTCGCATGGATGGTGGCCCAGAGGCTCGAGGTGGCGTTGATCACGATCTCGATCGGCCCGATGCGCGACTCGATCTCGCGGATCGCGGCCTGGACCTCGGAGCGAACGCCGGGATCGCAGGAGAGCCGCAGGTACGGAGCGCTTTCCCGTCCGTCGCCCTCGCCAGGGTATTCGCGCGTGCTGTCGCACAGGAGCGCGACGCGCGCGCCTTCCTCGGCCGCGCGACGGGCGATGAGGCCGCCCAGATCGCCCGGCCGGCTCGTGACCAGCACGACCCGGCCCGTCAGGTCGATCTCCCGCCTGAGGCGGTTGTCGCGCTGGCGCAGCGCCCAGGCGAACGCCGCTCCGGTACTGAGCGTCGCGCCCAGCGCGATCGCGAGAGGGCCGCGGGCGCCGCGCAGGTTCCAGCTTGGACCGGCCGAGAGCTTTTCCATAGGCCTGAAGAGCGAAGCAAGAAGCGGGCAAGCGATCCCGGGCGCGGGACCGGTCAGGAAGGCTTCTTGGGCGCCAGGTCACGGTGACGGCTGCCCGTCACGACCGAGCGGCCGTCGAGCGCCGCATCGGCGTGCGCTTCGATGCGGAATCCATCGACGGCCTCGATCTCCTGAAGTCCGTCGACATGCATCTTGCGTCCCCGGAAGACGGGATTCTCCTTCGCCCGGGCGCGCGCGTCCTCGAAGTCCCTCGCCACGACGAAAAAGTTGGTGTGCGACTCGTAGACGCCGTCCGAAACCTCGGGATCGTAAAAGCCGCAGTGTACGAGATAGAGCTTCATGGTAGGACCTCCGCGAGTGCCGAACACGAACGGGCCGCATCGCAACGAACCGGATTCTCTTACGCCCCCGCGCGCCACTCCGCAAGGCACGGCAGGCTACTGCGCGCGCCATCCCCTGCCTTCGCCGCCCATCCGCCTCGGAAACACGGGCCTGAGCGTGTCGCGCTGGGGCTTCGGCTCCTATCGCATCGGCCCGCGGTATCCGCGCCACCGCGAGGCGCTCGAGCTCGCGCTGACGTCGGGCTGCAACCTGATCGACACGAGCGCCAACTACACCGACGGAGGCTCCGAAACGCTCATCGGCCAGGTGCTGGCCGGGCTCTTCGCCTCGGGCAAGCTCCGCCGCGACGAGCTGGTCGTGGTCTCGAAGGCCGGGTACCTCCAGGGCTCGAACCTCGAGCACGCGCGCGAGCGCGAGGCCGCCGGCAGGCCCTTCGGCGAAGTCGTCGAGTTCTCCGACGGCCTCTGGCACTGCATCTCGCCCGAGTTCCTCGAGGACCAGCTCACCCGCTCGCTCGGTCGCCTGGGGCTCGAGTCCCTCGATGTGCTCCTTCTCCACAACCCCGAGTACTTCCTCAAGGGCGGCGGAAGCCACGACGAATACTACCGGCGCATCGAGAAGGCGTTCCGCCACCTCGAGACGGAGGCCGACCGCGGACGGATCGGCTTCTACGGGATCTCCTCCAACAGCTTTCCCGACCCGCGCGAATCGCCTGAATACACCTCGCTCGAGACCGTGCTCGAGATCGCCCGCCGGATCTCGCCTCGGTCGCGCTTCGCCGTCATCCAGTTCCCGTTCAACCTCGCCGAACCCGGCGCCGCCTTCGAGACCAACAACACCGGCAAGACCGTCACCGAGCTGGCGGCCGCGCGGGGAATCGGCACCCTCGTCAATCGCCCGCTGAACGCCTTCGCCCGCGACAAGCTCATCCGCATCGCCGATGTCCGCGCCGCCCCGTCGCCGGCCGGCGGCGCCCGCGAGCCCGCTCCGGAGGCCGAGTTCGAGGAATCCCTCCGCGAAGCGATCGACCACGAGGCGAGAATGCCCGAAGCGGTCGCGGGCTGGAGACGCGATTTGCAATGGGCGCACGTGATTCATCGCAATCTGGAGCGCATCACGGATCAGGCGACGTGGAGTGACCTGTATCACGGACAGATTATTCCGGATCTTAAGACTGCCTTGACGAATGCCCGTGCCGCCGACGCCGCCTGGGCGGAACAGTACGAGCTGCTCACCTCGCGTCTCTTCGCCGCCGTCTCCGCGCTGCTCTCGCGGCAGGACCGGGTCTTCCAGCAGGGACTCAGGAACGAGCTCGTGAAGGCCGCGCAGGCCCTGGCAGGCTCTCCGACGCTGTCGAGGCGGGCCCTCAGGATCTACGAGTCCATCCCCGGCATCGACTGCGTGCTGGTCGGGATGCGCGATCCCGACTACGTCCGCGACGTGCTCGGGACCGAGCCACCGATCGCCGTCGAGCCGGCCATCGACGCACTGGAATCAGTGCAGGAATATCTGGCATCGACTTTGCGATAGCTGGTCTGTCTTAGTATGACCAAGCTACCGGCTATCACTCACACGCAGCTCACATCGTTCATCAAGGATCTTCGCAAGAAGCGGGGTGTGACCCAGGTCGAGCTCGCGGCTCGGCTCGGAATCTCTCAAGCGACGCTTTCGAAGATGGAAAACGGCCTGGCTGAGCCCACCGCGGTTCAGTGGTTCGAGTTCTGCCGCCTGATGAAGATTCGTCTCGACGCCCCCTTCAAGTGATCCTATTACTCGAGGCGTGAACCTCGAGCCCGTCGGACTCCTGCGAACCTGTTTTGGAGAGCGCTTCGGCGTTCCCAGACAGCCTCGTCTTGTTCCCGCGGCCGTGGGTGTCCTGAAATTCCCTAGCTCTGTCCTATGGAAGAACACCATTCGGGGACTTGAGGGCTTCTCGCACGTCTGGCTGATCTATCTTTTTCATGCTTCGGGCACGAAGTGGAACGCGCTCGTGCGCCCGCCCCGGCTCGGGGGAGAGAAGAAGGTCGGCGTCTTCAGCTCGCGCGCGCCCCACCGGCCGAACCCGATCGGCATCTCGGCGGTGAAACTGCTGGCGGTTCTTCCCAACGCCCCGGGGGGCCCGGAGGTGATCCTGGGCGGGGTCGACCTCCTGGACGGAACGCCCATCCTCGATCTCAAGCCGTATGTTCCCTACTCGGACGCGCTCCCTGACGCGCAGGCAGGCTGGGCGGCGACCCAGCCCGAGAGGCACGCCGTCGCGTTCTCGCCCGAGGCGGAAGCCCGGCTCGCGTCACGCCCGGGGCTTCGGGCGCTGATCGAGCAGGTGCTCGGGCTCGATCCCCGCCCCGCCTTCCAGGCGCGCAAACTGAAGGGCGAGACCGACTACGCCATGAAGCTCGGAGGTTTCGACGTGCACTGGCGCGTCCGTCCGGGCGCGCGCGAGGCGTTCCTCGTCACGGAGCTCAAGCCGCTCGAGCCTATTTCAGGCGGCGCAGGTAATCCCGCCTGCGCTTGGCTTGAAGAATCGACGAGACCGCGGCAGGGCCGAAGAAAAGCAGGAAGTTCGAGTAAATCGCGACCAGGTAGAACCGGTCCGGCCAGTCGCCGCGGGCCGCGTCGACCAGGATGAAGAACGCGGTGATCAGCGCCAGGATCTTGAGCTTCACCGACACGACGAAGAAGAGCTGGACCTCGAAGTTCGGGAAGAGCGCCGCGGCCGCCAGGAACAGCGACGACTCGAAATGGCGGACGCTCATGACCGGATACGAGAACACGAGCGAATAGACGATCGTCACCACGACGGAGACGAGCACGTAGAACGTCGTGCGGAAAGCGCCCCATTCCTGCTCGAGCGTGTTGGTCACGAAGTAGAGGAACCAGAGCGAGAAGAAGAGCCAGAGCGGGCTGTACGTGAGCGGAAGCGAGAGGAACGTCACGAGACGCCAGTACTCCCCGGCCAGGACCGCTTCGGGAATCAGGGCGAGCTGCCCGATCCATGCCGGGCTCGTCGAGACGGAAAGAAATCCCAGGGCTTGCAGGCTGATCAGGATGACCGCCAGGTGCGGGATCGCGATGAAACCGATCACGCGTTCCAGACGGGCCAGCCAGCGCGGCGTCGATGAGCTCGTGTCCATCACCATGATCCAGGCACCATGACTTCCGTCTATCCGATTCAGGGCGGGAATCCGAGCGTCATCTTGAACGCGGCGTATTCGGGATGCACCTCGCCGCTCCGCGTGCGGATGACGAGCTCAGGCTCGCGCCAGGTTCTCTCGCGCTGCGCCTCGGGCAGATCCTCGCTTCTCACCATCGCGAAAACCCCGAGAAGCGGGGGCTCGCCTTCCTTCAGGGCTACCGGCCGCATCCTGACGACGCTCAGGCCCGCGGCGCGGGCGGCGTCGAACACGCGCTTCTCCTGCTCGAGAGGCTGGATCGGGAAGACGCAGGCGAACCAGCCCGCGGGCGCGAGATGCCTCGAAGCCGTTTCGCAGTAATCGTGGATCGAGCCGCGCATCTCGAACCGGCAGGCGATCTTCTGCGGATGATCGCCGAGCACCCCGCTTCCCGGCGGGAAATACGGCGGGCTTCCCAGGATCAGGTCGAACCGCTCGTCGGCGGAAAGCGCGCCTTGGCGGAAGTCGCCGAGCCGCACGTCGAAGCGCCGCTCGAGCCCGTTGTACGCGATCGACTTGCGAGCGAGGCGGACGCTCTCTTCCTGGGCCTCGACCGTGACGAAAGAGGCGCCCGGGAGCCTCCAGGCCGCCACCATGGCGACGGTTCCGAGACCGCTGCCTAGATCCAGGACGCGCTGCGTCGTCGGAGCCCAGAGAGTCCCGTACGCGGCCGCGAGCAGATCGTCCGTCGAAAAGCGATGGCCCTTCTTGAGCTGAAAGATCCGGAAATGGCCCGAAAGCGCGTCGAGAGTCTCGCCTTCCTCAGGCTGCTCTCCCCTCTCTCGTCCAGGAGCCCGGGGACCGGGGATCGCCCAGCCCTTAAACTTCTCGGTTACGTTCATGGAGGGCTGCTTGATACCACGCCCCCCATTTGTTACCAGCTCGAGCTGATGGCCCGTCACAATAAGCTTCTGATCGCCCTCGCTCTCGGTCTGGTCCTGGGCCTCGCCCTTCATCCGCTCTCGAGCGGCGACCCGTCGGGCGCGGCGCGCTGGGTGCTCGGGCTGAACGAGCACGTCCTCCAGCCCATCGGCCAGATCTTCCTGCGCCTCATTTTCATGGTCGTGGTGCCGCTGATCTTCTCGGCGCTGGTACTCGGCGTCTTCGACCTGGGAGAGAGCCACGGACTCGGCAAAGTGGCGAGAAAGACGCTCCTCTATACGGTGATCGCGAGCGCGGCCTCCGTGCTCATCGGCGTGACCCTCGTGAACGTCTTCCAGCCGGGCAAAGCCATCGAGCTGAACCCGGAGGTCCTGGCCACGCAGGCCGCCTCCGTCCAGGCGCTTCAGAAGAACGCGTCGGAGGCCAAGGGCTTCAGCCAGACGATCGTCGAGCTGATCCCGAAGAACCCGATCGACTCGGCGGCGCGCGCGCTGAGCGGCGAGATCATCGCGCTGATGGTGTTCGCGCTCATCTTCGGAATCGCGCTCAGCATGGTTTCCGACCGCGGCGCGGCCGGCAAGGAGGAGAAGAACCCCGTCGTGGCGCTCCTCGAGCAGATCTACGCCGTCTCGATGAAGATCATCGACTTCGCGATGGCGCTCGCCCCCGTCGCGGTCTTCGCGCTCGTGTTCGGCACGGTCTTCAAGCTGGGCTACGGCGTGATCGGCTCGCTCGCGTTCTACGTCGTCATCGTGGTCGCGGGCCTTCTCATCCAGCAGTTCGTCGTCTACTCGGCGCTCATCGCGGGCGTCGCCCGGCGCTCGCCCTGGGAGCTTTTCCGCCAGTGCCGCGAGGTCTACCTCTACGCGTTCTCGACGGCCTCGTCGAACGCGACCCTTCCGAAGTCGCTCGACGCCGCGGTCAACCGCCTGGGGCTCTCGCCCGAGGTGTCCCGCTTCGTGCTCACCGTCGGCTCGACCGCCAACCAGAACGGCACGGCGCTTTTCGAAGGCATCACGGTCCTGTTCCTCGCGCAGGTCTACGGCATCGAGCTCAGCCTCGCGCAGCAAGTTCAGGTGGTGCTGATGTCGATCCTGGCGGGCATCGGGACCGCCGGAGTTCCCGGAGGCTCGCTGCCTCTCATCATGATCCTGGTCCAGTCGGTGGGCATTCCCGCCGAAGGAATGGGCCTGATCCTGGGAGTCGACCGGTTCCTCGACATGTGCCGCACGACCCTGAACGTGAGCGGCGACCTGGTGATCGCCACTCTCGTCGACTCAGGGGTGGAACCCGCGCCCGGAGCGTCGGCCGGGACCCCGAACGGATCGCCCGCGCCCGCGCGCGGCTGACCGAGCTAGGCCGACTCGCCGAGCGAAAGAGACTCGGACTCGTAGTAGCGCGCGTCGTACTGCCTGCGGCGGTACGCCCGGAGGCCGAAGAAGAAGGCCAGCGCCGCCCCGAGAAGGATCGGGATCGAGACGTAGGCGGGTTGCCTCCGGATCACCGCGATCGGCTGCCCCGCGCGGTCCGCGAAGCGATCGATGCGCCGGCTCGTCCGGCTGAGCCCCCAGCGCAGCCCCTCGAGGGCCTCGGAGAGCTGGCGGGCGTGATGATTGACCTCGAACTCCGCCTCGACCAGCGAGTCGCGGTCCGATCGATCGGTGTCCCTGTGGTTTCCGTAGGCGTTCTTCATGCAGCCTCCTCGCTGTCTTTGATGGTGGCGTTGTCGTCGGTCCGGCCGCCGATGCGGCGCAGGTTCGACAGGCTCGGGGCGGCATCGGCCACCGCGCGCAGCTTGTCGCGGACGATCACCTGCTCATGCTGGATGCTTCTTCGCGTCCGCGGGAAGCTCAGGTCCTCGTCGCGGATCTTCTTCAGCACGGCCAGCACCGCGACGGCGCTGACGGCGATCATGAGGAAGCCGACGACCACGGACGCAAGCCAGAAGTTCCCGCCGAACACCTGCTCGCCGACCAGAATGACCAGAGCCGCGGTCAGGCAGCCCAGGCCGAAGAAAGCCACGAGAGCGAAGACCCCCAGGCTCGACGCGTGCCTCGCGATCGTGCGCGACGCGTGCTTCGCTTCGGCCTTGGCCAGGCGGATCTCGGCCTGGACCAGGCGGCTCGCGGAATGGATCGCCTGGTTGATCGAGCCGCGGACGCCAGGAACCTCGGTTTCCGAGA
>CAYZKI010000035.1:545-2015 GCA_964478745.1 uncultured Bacteriovoracaceae bacterium | reverse complement strand
TAAAGCTCGTTTGTCCTTCGGACATGAGAATTCTCCTGTGAGTTTCAATCAGGAGTAGCAACCCGGATGCCGCGAGTCCGATTAATGCTTTGCAGCAACTTGACGCTCACGGGCCTTTTTCCATTGTCATGCCGCCGATTTGGAGCGAAGCCCTAGGAACATATGCAGCACCAGCAACAGGGCCGCCGCGCAATGGCGATGACCATCTTGGGCGCGATCGGTGTCGTCTACGGCGACATCGGAACCTCGCCGCTCTACGCCCTCAAAGAGTGCTTCCATCCCAGCCACGGCATCCCGCTCACGGAAGAAAGCGTCTACGGCCTTCTCTCGCTCGTGTTCTGGTCGCTCACGCTGGTGATCTGCGTGAAGTACCTGGCGTTCATCCTGCGCGCGGACAACCGCGGCGAGGGCGGGACGATGGCGCTCGTCGCGATGCTGCTTCCGAAGGTGAAGCGCGTGCCGGGAAGGATCAGCTCGTACGCGTTCATCTATCTGGGGCTCTTCGGCGCGGCGCTGCTCTACGGCGACGGCATCATCACGCCGGCGATCTCGGTGCTCTCGGCCGTCGAGGGCCTGGAGGTGGCGACCCCGACCTTCAAGCCGGTGGTCGTGCCTCTCACCGTGGTGATCCTGGTCACGCTCTTCTGGTTCCAGGCGCACGGAACCGCGAAGCTGGGGGCGATCTTCGGGCCCGCGACGCTTCTCTGGTTCCTGACTCTCGCGGCAAGCGGAATCCCCTGGATCATCCAGCATCCGACGGTGTTCGAGGCGGTCAATCCTTACTACGCGCTTTCGTTCTTCGCGACGCACGGCTCGAAGGCCTTCTTCGTCCTGAGCGCCGTCGTTCTCTGCATCACGGGGGGCGAGGCCCTCTACGCCGACATGGGCCACTTCGGGAAGCGGCCCATCCGCATCGGCTGGTACATCGTCGTGTTCCCGGCGCTGCTGCTGAACTACTTCGGGCAGGGCGCGCTCATCCTCGAAGTCGGGGAATCCGCGCTGCAGAACCCGTTCTACGGCCTGGCTGACGGCAACGTCTGGCTGCTTTATCCAATGGTGGCCATCGCCACGGTCGCGACCGTGATCGCGTCGCAGGCGATGATCTCCGGCGCGTACTCGCTCACCCAGCAGGCCGTGCAGCTCGGTTACCTGCCCCGAATCACGATCCTGCACACCTCGTATCACGCGGAAGGCCAGATCTACATCCCGCGCGTCAACCAGCTGCTCATGATCGGCTGCGTGACGCTCGTTCTCGTCTTCCAGGAGTCCTCGAACCTGGCCGCCGCCTACGGCATCGCGGTGACGGGAACGATGTTCGCGACGACGGTGCTGTTCTTCGCGGTGGCGACCTGGGTCTGGGGTTGGTCCAAATGGGCCGCGTTCCCGTTCCTCATCGTATTCGCGGCGATCGACCTGAGTTTCTTCAGCGCGAACCTCGTGAAGCTCTTCCAGGGCGGCTGGGTACCCGTC
>CAYZKI010000035.1:287-535 GCA_964478745.1 uncultured Bacteriovoracaceae bacterium | reverse complement strand
TCGTGATCGCGATCGCGGTGTACGTGGTGATGACCACGTGGAAGCGCGGACGCGAGATCCTCTCGGCCGCGAACATGCAGCTCGCGCGCCCGCTCGACGAGTTCTTCGAGAAGATCTCGACCCGCAGGATGCCCACGCGAGTGGAGGGCACCGCGGTCTTCCTCACCCTGAACAAGGACATCGCGCCTCCGATCCTGCTTCACCACCTGAGGCACAACCACGTGCTTCATGAGCGCGTGATCCTGCTG
>CAYZKI010000035.1:0-277 GCA_964478745.1 uncultured Bacteriovoracaceae bacterium | reverse complement strand
ACCGTGCATCAGCCGGAGGTGGAGATCTTCGAGCGTGTGCGCATCACCGACCTGCCGCACGGGTTCGTGAAGGTGGTCGCGCGGCATGGCTTCATGCAGTCGCCCGACATGAGCGAGATCCTCATCCACTGCCTGAACGCGGGCCTGCAGCTCGATCCGAACAAGCTGAGCTTCTACCTCGGCCGCGAGACGCTGCTGCCCACCGGCACCTCCAAGATGGCGCAGCTCAGGAAGCGGCTGTTCATCCTGCTGTCGAGAAACGCGCGCCCCGCGACGG
>CAYZKI010000034.1:0-14805 GCA_964478745.1 uncultured Bacteriovoracaceae bacterium | reverse complement strand
GGGGACGTCTTCGATCTTCAGCAGATGATTCGCCCAGCGCGCGCAGACGAAGAGGTAGTCGCTCAGGCGATTCACGTACTGGAGAACCTCGGCGCGTTGTTCCTGGTCGCGATGCAGCGTCACGAGCTTGCGCTCCGCTCGCCGGCTCACGGTCCGGGCGAAATGAAGCTCGGAAGCGACCCGGCTCCCGCCGGGGAGAATGAACGTCTGGAGCGGCTTGAGCTCGTCTTCCATCGAGTCGATCTCGCGCTCGAGCGCCGTGATCTCGCCCTCTCCGATGAGCCGGGTCATGACCTTCTTGCCCGCGGGAGTCGCGAGCTCGGCCCCGAGCTGGAAGAGCTCCGCCTGGACGCGAACGAGGCGCTTGCGGAGCTCAGGAGGCGTGGAAGCCTCGGCGGCCACCAGTCCGAGAACCGCGTTGAGCTCGTCGAGCGTGCCGTAGGTCTCGATGCGAAGGTGGTCCTTGGGAACGCGCGCGCCCCCGTAGAGTCCGGTTTCGCCCGCGTCGCCTTTCTTCGTGTAGATCTTCATGAGGCTTCAGAGCCTACACCCGAACGGGCGGCCCGGTAAAGGCGCCCTCTAGCGGCTCTCGTAGCCCACCCGGCAATCGAGCTTCCGGACGTAGAAATGCGGCCCCGGCAGCGTCGGGTCCGCGCGGATCGCCAGGGGATCGTCGATCAGGGAATGGGCGCCGTCGGGAGTGGAGACGAACCACATGAGCGTGCCCGAAAAGTCGGCCGGGATACGCGCCACGTAACTGTAGGGAGCCTTCACGTTGTAGAGGGTCTCACCGAGGAAGCCGTCGCCCAGGTTCTCGGCCACGGGAGCGGCCGGCGTGAACGGAGGAGCGAGGCCGGCCGAGGCCGGCGCCCAGCTCTGCCGGGTGCCGGTCGCGAAGTCGCTGAAGGTGACCGTCGGCACGAGCTCGAGCGCGCCCGGCTGGACGGGCCGGACCTCGACCTCGAGATTCTCGACGAAGGGCGCGGCCACGAACGGAAGCTTCGCCGTCCAGCCCAGCGCGAGCCTGCCCTCGAAGCTCGAGTCGAGAGTCACGGTCCGGGCGGGCGCCGTGACCACGACGGGCGAAGCCGCAGGCGAGAGCTCGTCGCGGAGCTCGAGCGCGCAGGTGAGGCTGACGGCGGCCAGGGCGGCGGCAAGAGGCATGGCCGCGTTCTATCAGATTCGCTCAGAGCGCTGAAGTCTTATACCGGAACCGGCAGCGCAGCGGCTCGCCCAGGTAACGCCCCAGGTCCAGCCAGGCGCGCGTGGATTCCGGAGTGACCATCGGGCTCCTGGCGTCGCTCATCCAGCTCGCGCGGTTGCCCGTTCTCGGGTCCCGGAACGAGATCCAGAGATCCAGGTGAAGCGAGTTCTCGAGATTCGGGCTGACCGAGATCACGATGGCGTCGTCGGGAGCGCCGCCGGGGATTCGAAGCTCCGTCTGCCCGATCGGGTTCAGCTCGAGGCTGACCGCGGACGCGCCTCCCTGCGGGCCTCTCTCGCAGGCGATCTCGAAGGGAAGCGTCTCATAGCGCGCGTTCACCGCGGACCTGAGCACATCGAGCTCAGCGCGCTCCGGGAGATCGAGGCCCACGGTCGCTTCGCCCACCGCGAAGCGCTTCCCGTCGGGGCCCTCTTCGAGCATCAGCGCCGACTGCATGCAGGGCACGATATCGTAGAGATTCGCCACCCACGGGTTTTCCACCATCGCGACGATCCAGCGGGTGCCCGGGGGTGGAACGCTCGCCGGACAGCCGACCGGGGTGTAATCCTGGAGCGTCACGAGCTCCTCCTCGAACTTCCCTCTCAGGGGCTCGACGATCCGGATCGGCACGCGGCCGGTGTCGCTCGACGGCTTGGACTCCGTTTCCACGATGGCCGAGACGCGCCGGTACTCGGCGCCGTCCTTGTCGGGGCGCGCGAAGAAGTCGGCGAAAGGGACGATCTCGCGGCATGGGCAATCGCGCGCCTGCGACGCGGCAGGCGCGAGGAGGAACGCGGAAAGAGCCAACGTCTGCAGCACGCCGTTCATCGGGGCCTCACGGCAGGCGCGTGGTCTTGTAGCTCAGCCTGCAGCGAAGCTCACGGATGTAGAGATGCGGCTCGCCGGCGGTCGCGTCGTACCCGAAGGTCGCGGGATTCTTCGAGGTCCCGTAGGTGCCGTCGGTCCGGGTGAAGAACCACTGGGGCGCGCCGGTCGCGTAATCCAGGCTGCGGAGGATCGAGTCGAAGTCCGGGCTGATGTTGAACCGGTAAGGCTTGAGATACTGCCCGAGGTTCTCGTGCCACTTCGACGCCTCGGGACGGAACAGAGGATAGACCTCCGGGCTCGACCAGTTCTGCGTGATCAAGGTCTCGAAGTCGACGTAGCTGATCGCGGCGTCGAAGTCGGTCGGCGAAGACGCGTTCGGCGTCACGCTCACGTGGATCTCGTCGTCGAACCAGGTGGACACGAACGGCGCGCTCGTGATCATCGCGCCCGCGCTCAAGGTCAGCGTCGTCACGCCCGACGGATTGACCTTCGCCGCGACCGTGACTTTCGGGCCGATGGCGCTCGAGGCCGTCGCGAGCAGCTGGTCCTGGATCTCGAGCGAGCAGGACAACTCTTCCGGAGTCACGGTATACGTCGCGTTGATCGCCGAGCGGAGCTCCTCGAGCGCGACGCGCTCGGAGAACCCTTCGCCGAGCGGGCTGAAGCCCACGGCAGTCGCCTCCCCTGTCAGGGGATCCGCTTCGACGGACAGGTCGGACTCGGCGCAGCTGATCACCTCGTACTCGCCGGGACGGAATCCGCTGGGCTCGAGCGCCACGATCCAGGTCTCGCCCACGCCGCGCACGGGGCCCGCGCAGTTGCCGCCGTCCTGGCCGTGGATCTTGATCTCGGCGCCGCTGAACGTGCCTTTCAGGGGATCGATGACCTTCACCACCGCGCCGCCCATTCCGAAAAGCGACCGGGTCTCCACCACCGCCGCCATCCGGTCAGCCACCGGGGAGTAGCGGTTGTACTGGGTGAAGTAGTCGATGAACGCCGTCCTTCCGCCGCAGCTGCAGGCCCGGGCGTCGGCCGCGGAAAGAACCGAAATGACCACGCTCAATGCGAGAATGAATGCTTTCATGGGATCCCTCTGTCGGGCCCGTTTAAGCCAAATTTCGCACCGTGTCAAACCTGGATCGCGAAGATCGTCAGCTCTTCCGCGGATCGAAGGCCTGGCGCAGCGACTCGCCGACCAGGTTGATCGAGATCAGCATCACGACGAGCGCGGAAGTGGGCGCCAGCAGCAACCACGGGGCCTGGGTGATGTAATTGCGGCCCTGGGCCAGGAGTTCGCCCAGGCTCGGCGTCGGCGGGTTCAGGCCGAAACCCAGGAAGTCGAGCGTCGCCAAGGTGCCGATGCCGAGCGAGATGGCGAACGGCGTGAGCGTCAGCACGGGGGTGAGCGCGTTCGGCAGGATATGCATGAAGATGACCCGTGTCGGTCCGCCGCCGAGCGCGATCGCCGCCTCGCAGAAGTCCCGCTTTCTCAGCGCCAGGAACTGCGCGCGGACCTGGGATGAGATCCCCAGCCAGCCGAAAGCGACCACGACCATGAGCGTGACCCAGAAGGACTGCGAGTGCGTGAGCCCGTTCACGAGGATCACGACCGAAAGGAACGGAATGATCTCGGCGAGCTCCTTAACGCGCTCGAGCGCGAAGTCGGTCTTGCCGGCGAAGTAACCCTGCACGCTCCCGATGATGATTCCGATGAAGTATGAGAACGCCCAGAACAGCAGCCCGTAGAGCATCGAGACGCGCACGCCATAGAGGAGGCGCGCCGTCACGTCACGCCCCAGGTTGTCCGTTCCCAGCCAGTGGTCCTGGCTCGGGCCCTGGAGCACGTTCCCGGTCTGGATGTACGGGTCCCAGCGGTTCGGCGGATAGAACGCCCAGGTGTCCTTCCCCTGCGCCTTGTCCTGCTCGACGAGCTGCTTGAAGTCGATCACGAAGGAATCCGTGATTCCGAAATCCTCGACCGAATAGTCGCGGACGGCCGGGAAGAACGTCTTTCCGTCCCGGCGCAGGACGAGCGGCGCGTGGTTCGACCAGATCTCCGCCGGGAACGCGAGGACGAAGATTGCGCCCAGCATGACCAGGCCCACTTTCGCGCGGCCCTGCTTGAGGAAGTTCCGGAATCTGCGTTTGTTCAGTGATTCGCTCATCGCAGGGCGCCTTTCACCGGAAGTCGATCCGCGGGTCGACGAGCACGTAAGCGACGTCGCTCATGAGCTGGCCGAACATGATGATGAGCGACTGGATGACGGCGACGCCCATCAGGACGTTGTAGTCGCGCGAGTTGAGCGATTCGATGAGCAGGAGCCCCATCCCCGGAAGCGCGAAGACGCTCTCGATGATGATCGAGCCCGCGACGAAAGCGCCCAGGAACCCGCCGATGCCCACCATCAGGGGCAGGATCGCGTTCCGGAGCGCGTGGCGGAAGATCACGCGCCGCTCGTCCAGGCCCTTGGCGCGCGCCGTGCGCACGAAGTCGCTCTGGAGCACGTCGAGCATCGAGCTCTTCATCAGAAGCGTGAGGCTCGTGAAGCCGCCGATCATGGAGGCGAACACGGGCAGGAACATGTGGTGCCAGTAGTCGACGAACTTGCCCCAGGCCGAGAGCGACTCGTAATCGTCCGAGCGCGCGCCGCCGAGCGGGAAGATCGCGCCCCCCGGCAGGTAACGGTCCGTGCAGAACACCAGGAGCAGCACCACCGAGACCACCACCGACGGGATCGCGTACGCGACGAAAAGGCTGACGGACGACGCGTGGTCGACCAGCGTGCCGTCTTTGAGGGCTTTGGTCACCCCCAGGAAGATGCAGATGAGATAAGTGAGCAGGAACCCCGGTATCCCGAATCCCAGCGAGATCGGGATCCGCTCGACGATCGTATCGATGGCCGGGCGGCGCGTGGCTGAAGAGTCGCCGAAGTCGAATCGGACGATCTTCTTCAGCCAGCGCCAATACCGGACGGGAATCGGTTGATCGAGGCCGTACTGTTTCTCGAGCTCGAGCTTGAGCTTGGTGACGTCCTCGGCGGCCAGCACCTGGCCCCGCGTGGAGTCACCCGCCCCGCGAATCCTCTGCAGCGCTTCCTGGACGGGGCCGCCGGGCAGATAGTTCTGCACGACGAAGTAGACTCCCGTCATCAGGAAGAACATCGGGATCATCGCCAGGATGCGGCGGAGAAAGTACGTGCCCACGGCTCTCCCGGGTTACTCCGTATACTGATAGATGTCGATCGGCGGGCCGACGTCGTACTTCATCGCCCAGACCGAGCTCTTGATCTTCTTGTTGAAGCCCGCGATCAGCGAGGCGGGCTCGTACAGGAAGGCATACGGCTGGTCTTCGTAGATCAGGCGATTGATCTTCTTCAAGACCACCGCGCGCTTGGCCAGGTCGAACTCGAGGTTCGCCTGCTCGATGAGCTTGTCGACCTCCTTGTTCGAGTAAGAGCCGAAGTTCGAGCCCTGGTTCTTCTCGGCGTCCGTATGCCAGGTCTGCTTCGGGTTCGGGTACGGCGTCGCCGTCCAGGCCATGATGATCGCGTCGAAGTTGCGGTTGTCGATGTCGGCCAGGTACGCGTTCCACTCCATCGAGCGGATCTCGACGTCGATGCCCGCGGCCTTGAAGTTCTCCTTCGCGATCTGGGCGATCTTGCCGCGAGCCGGGTTGTTCGAGTTGTACCGGAGCACGAAACGGAACGGCACCTTCACGCCGTTGATCGTCTTGTCGAGGATGTTGTCCTTGTCCGTGTCCGCCCAGCCGTCTTCCTTCAGCATGGCCAGAGCGGCCTTGCGGTCGTAGGTCAGCATCCTGCCGGCCTTGCGGAGCTCGGGGTCCGAGTTCATCGTCTTCGAGCCGAACGGAGAGGTCGACTGGTAGGCGAAGCCGTAGAGCACCTTGTCGATGATCTGCTGGTAATCGATCAGGCGGGCCAGGGCCTGGCGCGTCTTCTTCGATTCGAAGATCGGGCGCTTCATGTTCCAGCCGATGTAGGTGTAGCCGCGCGGAGCCTGGTTCGTGAACTCCGCCGCCCACACGTTCTTGCCGTCAGCCGGGCTCTTGCCGATGCGGTCCTTGTCGGTGCCGCGCACCTTGGTGGCGTAGATCTCGTACGCCGGAGCCGCGAACGTCATGTAGTCCTGGTCACCCTTGATCCAGCGCTCGTACTCCAGATTGGGGTCGGTCGTGATCTTGAACACGATCGTGTCGGCGTTGAACATGTTCTTCAGCGCCGGGTTCTTGTAGCCCCACCAGTCCTTGATTCGCTCGAGCTCGACCTTCTGGTCGCGAGAGTAGGACTTGAGCTTGTACGGGCCGTTGCCGACGGGATTCAGGACGGCCTTGGCCTTGTTGAAGTCGGACTCGTTCGCATACTGCTTCGCCTGGATGGCCTGGAACAGGTAGACCGAGCGGAGCGTGTCGAACTTGGGCGTCTCGACGGTGAAGCTGAACGTCTTCTCGTCCTGAACTTGAAGCGTCGTGCCTTCCCAGTAGGCGCGCAGCGGGGCCGCGTTCACTTTCGGGTTCATCATCGTGTCGAACGTGAACTTCACGTCCGCGGTGGTGACCGGCGTGCCGTCCTCCCACTTCGCGTCCGGGTTCAGCGTGAACGTGTACGTCTTGCGGTCCGCCGAGACCTTATAGGTGGTCGCGAGGTACGGGATCGGCTGGAGCGTGTCCGAATCCTCGGTGAACAGGCGCGCCCACAGGAACGGCTCGAGGCTCGCGGAGTTCGCGTCGTCGCTGAGCAGCGGGTTGATGACCTTCGGGTTGTTCGAAAGCGTGTCCATGAGCGTGCCGCCCTTCTTCGCGGGCGGGAGCTTCTCGTAGGACGTGGGCTTCGGAACGAATTTGGTTTCCTTGCCGGCCTTGCCGGTGGGGATATTCGCGGCGTTCGCCGACGCAGCGGCGATCGCGAGCGACACAAACAGGGAGAGGTACATGGAACAGGCTCCTTATAATTTCCCGATCAGGTAGCTTCGAATCTTCGAGGCGCACCGATAGGATTGACTCTCAGCCGACAACTCGAAGTTCGTTCGCCAAGACCCTGATTGTCAAGGGGAAGTACCAGCGCCGAATGCAACCGATGGGCGGGGATCGCAACCGACCAAACCTGTCGTCTACACAAATGACCGCCGAGCGGCTACGCTTCCTCCATGATCCGCCGGATGATCGGAGCCCTGCTCCTCCTGAGTGCGCCTTCCGTCTCGGCTTCCACGCTCGAAGTCTCGGCACCCTTCACCGATCTCGCGGTCCTCCAGCAGGGAGCTCCGGCGAGGTTCCGGGGACAGGCCCGGCCCGGCGCCCGGGTGGAGCTCGAGTTCCGCGGCGCGCGCTACCTGACCTGGGCTTCCCCGTCCTCGGGCGAATGGAGCCTGACGCTTCCCCCTCTCTCCCCGGGAGCATCGGCGGGCCCGGCCGAGGACGTGCTGATCCGGTCGGGCCGCTCGAGGATCCGGCTGCGCGACGTGCGCGTCGGTGAAGTCTGGCTGTGCTCGGGCCAATCGAACATGGAGTTCCCGCTCTGGAAGGCCAAAGGGGGCTCGTCCGAAATCGCGCGATCGGCGAACCCGGGCCTGCGCTTCCTCACCCTGGACAAGCGGCACTCGGACCGGCCCGCGGGACCTTCCGCGAGGGCGCTCGAGAAAGCGTCCTGGCGCGCGTCGGAGCCCTCGAGCGCGGGCGACTTCTCGGCGGTCTGTTATTTCTTCGGGAAGGAGCTTCAGGCCCGTCTGGGAGTCACGGTCGGCCTGATCCAATCCGCCTGGGGCGGAACGCCCGCCGAGGCCTGGGCCACACGCGCTACGCTGGCCTCCGATCCGGAGCTCGCGCCGATCCTTTCTTACCGGGAAGGCGCGGAGATTCCCAAGGGTCATCCCGAGTGGGCGGCTCAGGCCATCTACAACGAGATGATCCACCCGCTGCTGGGCTACGCGATCCGCGGCGTGAACTGGTACCAGGGAGAGACGAACGCCTGGCGCGCGAAGCAGTATCTGAGACTTCTTCCCGCGCTCATCGAGGACTGGCGACGGGGCTGGGGCGTGAACGGCCTTCCCTTCCAGATCGTGCAGCTGCCCGGCTACGGGCAGCCTCCGGCGCTCCCGGGACGCAGCGCCTGGGCCGAGCTCCGCGAGGCGCAGGCGCTCGCGGCTTTGAGCGTTCCGAACGTGGGCATGGTCACGACGCTCGACCTCGGCGAGCCCGATGACATCCATCCCGAACGCAAGCGCGAGATCGGCGAGCGCCTGGCCACCCTTGCGCGAAAGCAGGTGTACGGGGAAAAGCGCCTGCAGGCGACGGGACCCGTGCTCGCGCGGGCGGAAAGGGATGGCAAGAGGGTCTTGCTCGAGTTCGAGGCCGGCTCGGGCCCTCTGCACGAGATCCGCGGGCCTTCCCCGTGCTTCGCCGTCGCTGGCGCGGACGGCATCTTTCACTGGGCCGACGCCCGGATCACGAGCTCCACGCAGATCGTGGTGACGGCTCCAGGCGTACCGGATCCCCGCGGGGTCCGATACGCCTGGGCCGACAATCCGGACTGCGTGCTGGTGAACCTCGCCGGCTGGGTGGCCGGGAGCTTCCGCTCGCAGGTTTCGCCTTAGGCGGGATCGCCTTACTTCAGAACGCAGTTCGCGTTGATCGCGTACGGGAAGCGGGCCTCGTCGATCATCGACACCTGGACGTAGCCGCTCGAAGCGCTGGTGGTGGCGCCGTAGATCGCCTCGTCCACGCTGAGGGTCATCTGAAGGGACGTGCCCATCGTGATTCCCATGACCTCGACGTCATGGCCGAAGACCTGGGCCGACTTGCTGGCCTTGAAGTAGGTGGCGCCCGCCGGCCCCGACGGCGTCGACGTCTTCGCGGTGACGACCGCTGAGCCGTTCACTTCGACCTCGCACTCAAGGGCTGAGGGCGAAGCCAGGGCGGGAGCGGACGCGAGGGCCGCAAACAAAGTCGTCATTCCGATCATTGAACGCATTTTCATTTTCGTTTTCCTTTCATGGGGACGGTTAATCGCGACCGAATCGATTCAGGGAGTGGATCACCAGCTCGTCGCCCGGGCGCCAGGCCCGTAACGCAAAGGGCTGGCTTCGAAAGCGCCCGCCGAGCTTGAATCTCGAAGCCGCCAAGCGCCGTCTTGTCGGCGAAGTACTTCGGCAGCGAAAGGGTCTGAGCCATGAGGCCGGGCGCGATCCCGGAATAGAGCTCGACCGTCATGGCCGTGCGCCGCACCTGGGCCGTCGAAAAATCGAGCGGCGCGGATGAGCACACGATCGTGCCGTCCGCCCTCTTGCTGACGATCGGCGCGTTCAGCATGCGCTCGACGTGGGAATAGGCGTAGCGAAGATACGGGTTCCGGGTCTTCTCCAGGGAGAACGCGCGGCCCGGGCTCTCGCTGGTCAGAGCGGCGAGTTCCTGACCGCCTCGGGAAACCGATGCCCTCTTGGCCGCGAACTCGAAGTCGCCAGCCTCCATCGGATGTCCGTGAATCTGGGCACCTGCGCGGATGCCGGCCGGGCTGTCCAGATAGAGCTTCACCCAGTAGGTGAAGGGCTCGGCTCGGTTCGAGCCCGCGAAACGGACATTCGGGACCATGAGCACGAATTCCTTGTATTGGAGCGGAACCGGCGAAACCGCGAACTGGGCCCGGGGGTAGTCGTTCATCATGACGATGAGCGTGTGCCGGGTGGACCCCGATTCGATCAGTTCGAGCTCGGGGATCAGAAGCGAGGACGCCACCCCCTGCTCGACCTCGAAGACAGCAACTCGACCGTTCAATTCGCCGCCTTCGGACATCGCGAGGCTCATCTGCCCGTAGGCGGACGAGACCGCTATCGATCCCCATGCGAGCGAAAGCGAAAGCGTAAATATTTGAATGGAAGCGCTTTTTTCGGCCCTTCGGAATCCAATCATGGTGCGCGAAGCTACCAAAGCCCGATTTGACGCGCAATGTCATATGAGCTTTCCAGTAAAACTTCCGGCCACTCTGAGTAACCACGAGCGGACAATTCCGAAGCGGTTGCTTGGAGGGACCGGAAAGAAATTTACTCCTAACACATAGCGTTAAATCGAGGCTATCTTCGCCCCGGGTCGCGCCACCTCAGTTGACTCTGAGACTTTTTGAAGGAGACCTCATGAAAAAGCTCGTTTACCTGTTTGCGGCCCTCGTATCGGTTCAGTCCTTTTCAGCCGGTTCCGCTGCCGCGGTCGAGATCAAGAGCAGATCATTCATCGTCGCCCAAGTGAAAAAGGACCTGAAAGCTCGTGCAGCCGATACGAGCGACCCCGACAACGCCGAGCTAGTCGGCGCGGCACCCTCCGCCACCGCTCTTGTCTACGACGAGCGGAAATCTTCGCTCTATTACCTCGTAGAAGCGGAAAAACGAGGCGTGCTCGTAGCGACCTACAGGGTCTCCGCTTCGACTGGAAAGCTTCTTTCCCTTTCCATCGCGCTACCCGACGAACCCCTCGAACGAGCGGTCTTCGCTCCGAATGAGATTCTCGCACAAATCGATGGACAGAAAGTGACCGTCGACGGACGGTCCGTGGTCCTGGACGCGTCCACCGCGACCGTGGGCGAGATCCTTCTCAACCCGGCTCGAAGCAATCTGGCGACCAGCGGTTTCGCGCCCTACTACGTGATCCTCCAGGGCGGAAGACAGGTCGCCTATGTGCGCACGGATGGAACGCTCCACCCCTCGAATCCTTAGGAGCGGCTCAGGCCGACCCTGAACCGGCATCACCACCCGAAGGAACGGCCGAGAAATCGAGGTTTGCGAAGCAAACCGAGCCCATCCCCAAAAAACCGACGAGCGAAGCGAGTCGTCAGGCCCCCAAAGGGGGCGCCGGGGGAGCCGCGAGGAATCGAGAATCGCGAAGCGATTCGAGAGGGGCTGCGGCGTTAAAATGGAGCGGGAGAAGGGGCTCGAACCCTCGACCTCCACGTTGGCAACGTGGCGCTCTAGCCAACTGAGCTACTCCCGCGAGCAGACACTGAAAGTGGCTGAAGAGCGCTTTTTTTATCCGTGAGTCCCGTGCCGGTCAAGCAGAACGTGAGTTTTAATCGCAAGTTGGGACCCCGACCTTCGGGGCGGCCTCGCCCCTGCGAAAACATTGACAGGCGACAATCCCGGCGGCTGCTCCTACCATGAAGGAGATGAACTCAAAGCTCGCTCGATGGTTAGGATCTCTCACGGTCGTCGCTTACGCGGGGCTTGCCGGCTGCGCCCATCGGCCCGCGCTCGCGCCCGAGCCGCGCGTCTACCCCGAAGCGCCGCTGCCCGCCGAGATCCGGTACCCCGCGCCCACCGAGGCGCGCGGACCGGCCGAGGAAACCCCCGAGGTGGCCGAAGACGGCGCAAGCGAACAGGGCTTCTCCGAGTACATCCGTCAGTACGACATGCCCCAGTTCCTGGAGCACAACGACCGGGCGTTTCAGGCGCGCCTGAAGCTCCTGGACCGCGCGCCCGCGGGCTCCGTCGTCCGCGTGCTCACGTTCACTTTCGATAACGGGTTTGTCGTCCGCAAGCTCGCCGCCCATCTCTGCCAGGCGGTCCGGCGCGGGGTCGAAGTGCGGTTCATGGCCGACAGCAAGTACGGCTCCATACCCGGCGAAAAAACGATTTTCGATCACGAGCTGAACGAGGAAGTCTACCAATACATGGCCAACTGCGGAGTGCAGGTCCGCATCCACAACATCGTCCCGCATAAGATGGTGGCGGGTATCCCCGTCCCGGACGACCTGATCGCCACCTTCCGCAAGCCCGAGATCAGTCCGGTCAACCGGCTCAATCACCGCAAGCTGTTCTGGGTCAAAGGGCCCTCGGACGCCGACGCCTGCCTGATCCTGGGCGGCCGGAACCTGGGTGACCATTATCTCGAATGGGACGGCAGGAAGGAGTCGTTCCTGGACGGCGACGTTCTGCTTTGCCGCCATATGTTCGAGGGCTATATCCGCGAAGGCGAGCGCGCGATCGTCGAGCAGACGGAGCATTCCTTTGACGAGCTCTGGAACGACCAGGAGTTCGGCAAGTCGATCGTGCGTCCCATTTTCGCGAATCCGGATTTCGAGTTCCGCTTCATCACGCTCGACACGCGAGGCGCGCGCGTGAACGGCCGCTTCGTGAGCCTCGACACCGAGGAGGGCCGTGCCCTTTTCCGCAAGGCCGGCGGCACGGACCGGATCCATGAGCGCGACGCCGCCGAGCTCGCGCTCGTCAAGCTCTCGCCCAAGCACCACGTGAAGATCGGCATCGACAGCAAGGAGATCGACGACAAGGACCGCGAGGCGCTCCAGAAGGAAGGTTTCGCGATCCCGGTGGCGGTTCCCGTCGGAGGCCGTGCGGCCGCCAAGGGACACGCGCTCCGGCAGTCCTGGAACTGGCGCTTCCTGCGCACGAGCTGGGAGCCGCCGGCGGGCGCGCCCCGGATTCCGCGCACCGACCAGATCCGCGACGAGCTCTACAAGGCCATCGACCGCGAGCGCAAGCACATCTACATCGAGACGGGCTTCGCCCATATCGACGAGGAGTTCGGCCGCAGGCTCGAAGCCGCGATGGAGCGCGGGGTGAAAGTCGAGATCGTCTCGAACAGCCTTTTCACCTACACCGGCGCGGCGAAGGCGATCCGCCTTCTCATGAACCCGTGGCTTCACGCCATGTCGGAGCGCTGGGGCGTCGAGCGGCTGCTGAAGAAGTACGGCCCCTCGGCCAAGGACCGCGCCTTCGAGGAGGCGCGCTTCATCCTGCGGCTGACGAGCGTGCACGCGGGCCACCTCATCCACTTCAAGGCCGCCGGCTTCAAGTGCCAGGACCGCGAGAAGGAAGCGGGGCATTTCGAGAAGCGCTTCTTCGTCGGCTCGCATAATTTCCACCCCCGCTCCGGCCTCTCGGACAAGGAGCATGCGCTCACCTGGGTCGAGCCCGTCGACTACGACTGCATGAAGGCCGTGGGCGAAAGCCGCTTCTCCCCTGACCAGATCGCGCGCGCGAAAGCCGAAAAAGGCACGGTCGCCGATATGGACCAGGACCTGATCGACATCCGCACGCGCTTTTACAAGCGCGTGGGCGGCATCTACTCCCGGGCGGGCGCGCCGATCCTGCAGGTCACCGGTTCGCTCCAGCAGGAGATCAACCGGGCGCTCTCGGACCCCGAGGCGAAGAAAAAGATGGGGACCTTCGAGTACTACTTCGCGAAAGGGCTGATCCGCTTCGTGCTGACCGAGGACCCGCAGCCCGGCGAGCCGAGGCTCAAGGGCCCGTTCCAGAAGATGATCAACATGTTCGGGCCGCTTCGCGACAAGCTCGAGAAGTTCATGTAGCCGGCGGCGCGCCTATTTCCCGGAGCAGCCCGGCTTGCCCGCCTCGAGCGCGACCCACTTTTGGATCCGCTGCTCGAGCACGTTCAGCGGAAGCGTCCCGCCCCCGAGCACGGCGTCGTGGAATCGCCGCAGGTCGAAGCAGCGGCCGAGCTTCGCTTTCGCCTCGTCGCGAAGCGCGACGATCTTGAGGTGCCCGACCATGTAGGCGAGCCCCTGCCCCGGCCACGCGACCAGGCGCTGGGCCCAGAAACGCCCCGTATTCTCCTCGAGGTAGCGGTTCGCCTGCTCGAGGCTCCATCCCTTCGAATGAATGCCGGTATCGGCCACCATCCGGGCGGCGCGGTCGGCCTCGAAGAGCAGCTGCCCGAGCACGGCCTTCGGGCCGCTGAAGAACCCCTGCTCCCGGCCGAGGCTTTCGGCGTACTGGCCCCAGCCCTCGATGAAGGCCGTGAAGTGCGTGGATCTCCTGAGCGCAGAGAGGTCCTCGAGCTCGTTGGCCAGCGCGAGCTGGAGATGGTGCCCTGGGAGCGCCTCGTGCAGCGTCACCGTTTCCATTTGCCAGCGCGGATGGAAGGAAAGCTCCTGGGTCCGTACGAAGAAGCCGGCCGGAACCGAAGGATCGCTCGCGTTGTCGCGGTAGTAGAGATTGATCCCGTCCTTGGAGCCCGTCATCACCCGCCGGACCTCGACGGGCTTGCGAGGAAGCCTGTGGAAGTGCTTCGCCGTGAAGGCGCGCGCTTTCGCGAGCGCTTTCTCGTACCCGTCGATCGCCTGGCCGGCGGTGGCGGGAAACGACTTCGGATCCGCCTTCATCTTCGCCAGGAACCCCTTGGGACCACCCTGGATCCCGAGGGCCTTCAGGCGCTTCTCGATCTCGGCGCGAAGCCTCGCCGTCTCGCGCAGGCCGAGCTCATGAACTTCGCCCGGGGCGAGGTCGAGCGTCGCGTGCGCGCGCACTCGGGCGGCGTACCATTGCTCCCCCTGCGGAAGCTCGGCCCAGGAGATCCCCGGCCTGCACTTCGGGAGGTAGCTGCCCGTGAGAAAGCCGAGAAATGCCTCCAACGCCGGCGCGACCGATTCGCGGAGGATTTTCTCGGCGTCGCGCGCGACCTGCTCGGGAACTCCGGCTTGCGCGCGGAGGGCGAAGAGCAGCGGATTCTTCGCGGGGTCCTTTTCCATGAGCGAGCGGACCTGGGACTCGACGCCTTTCATGGCCTCCCGGGAAGGAAGGACGCCTTGGTCGAGCCCCTCTTCCATCAGGCGGCGCGTGGATTCGACGTAGGAAGGGAGGCCGCGGATCAGCTCGAGCGCCCGCGCCCTTTCGGCGTCGGTCCGCAGGGAAAGCGCGGCCAGCCGCTGGGGCGCCTCGATCTGGAAGCCGTCGAGGAAAGTGACCGGCATGAGCTCCTCCGGGAACGCCGCCAGGGACGCCTCGGTTTCGAGCTCGTG
>CAYZKI010000033.1:0-14997 GCA_964478745.1 uncultured Bacteriovoracaceae bacterium | reverse complement strand
GGCGTGGGGCGAGCATTTCCATTTCTGGGTGGCGACGCAGTTCGGGGAGGTCGTCGACCTCAACACGAGCGTCGCGTGGCGCAGGCGCCCGCACGCGGGCCCTTCGGTCAAGGCGGTGAGCTCGCCGCCGATGCTCTGGTCGCGCGAGGTGCCGATCTTCTACCGCTACAGGCCCGAGGGCATCGCCGAGATCGAGCTGACCGACGAGAAGGACATCCGGAAGTACGAGCTCGTGCTCAAGGAAGTGCGCGAGAAGTGCAGGCCCTCGCCGAACGACGGCGAGCCCGAGTTCCCGAACGAGCCGATCCTCTGCCCGACCCGCCAGGTGCTCGACGACTCGAAGCAGAGCTTCCTCCACTTCGATCGTGCCATCTCGGTCTTCGGCGTTCCGCGCGCGCCCGAGCTCTAGATCATTGCTTCGTGATCACGTTGAAGGTGGCCGTCGCGATCCCGGCCGGCTCGCGGTCGCGGTTCCGGAAAAGCTCGGCCTGGACGACGCAAAGGCGCTTCCCGCGGAAGACTACTTTCGAGACCACTTTCAGTTTGTCGCCGAGCTCGAGCGGCCGCAGGTAGTTCACCTTGATCTCGACCGTCGAGCAGAAGTCCTCGGGGCCGAGAGTGGTGAAGACCACCGCCCCGCACGAGATGTCGAAGAGCGCGGAGACGACTCCGCCGTGAACGCGGCCCGCGGGCGAAAGGTGGTCCTCGCGGATCACGAGCGCGGTCTCGACGCGATGCCTGCGGTAGTCGGCTTTGACCACGCGATAGCCGAGCCAGTTCCCGAAGCGGTCGGGGTGCCGGTAGTTCCGCGGAAGGAGCTTCGGGCGGCGCGCGCGCTTGCGATTCATCCGGCTTAGGTCTCGTCCTTCGAGATCCCCAGCGTCCACTTCTTGAACCGGAACAGCATGAGCAGCCCCGGGATGACCAGGAGAGCCGACACGATGAAGTAGGCCTGCCAGCCGAGCTTCTCGGCCATCCAGCCCGCGGGCGCGGCGAGATACACGCGTCCCTGGGCCATGAAGCTCGAAAGCAGGGCGAACTGCGTGGCCGTGAACTGGCGGTTCACGGCGCTCATGAGGAACGCCGAGAACGCCGACGTCGCGGCGCCGCTGCAGAAGTAGTCGGCGACGACCGTCGCGTGCAGGAACGGGATGTCCACTCCGCGCATCGAGAGGGCCAGGTACATGAGGTTCGAGACGGCCGAGAGGACGCCGAAGATCCAGAGCGAGCGATAGAGGCCCACCTTCAGCATGACCGCCCCGCCGACGATCCCGCCGAGGATCGTGGGAACCCAGGTGTAGCTTTTCACGACCGCGAGATCGGTCGGGGTGAAGCCGGTTTTCAGGATGAAGGCGGAAAACAGCGCGGTGCCGATCGTGTCGGTCAGGCGGAAGAGGATCACGAAGACCAGGATCTCGATGGCGCCCGTGCGGGAGAAGAACTCGACGAAGGGCTTGAACGCCGCTTCAGCCAGGGTCTTGGGTACCTTCGGCGGGGAGGCGGGCTCGGGCCCGAAGAAGGTCGCCACGACCCCGAGGCCCATGATGCAGGCCATGATGAAGTAAACGGCGTTCCAGCTGAGCTGATACTGGTCGACGAGCAGGAGCCCGAGAGTCACCGAGACGATCGGGACGCCGATCCGGTAGCCCGTCACGTAGAGCGAGGCGCCGAAGCCCAGCTCCTTCGGCTCCAGGGCCTCGGTCCGGTACGCGTCGATCGCGATGTCCTGGGTGGCGCTGAAGAAGGCGACGAGCAGCGCGAACATCGCGGTCGTCCAGGGCGAGCTCAGGGGGTCGGTCGCGCCCAGGCCGAAGATGGCGGGCATCAGCGCCAGCTGCGCGAGCACGATCCAGCTTCTCCGGCGCCCGAGGATTTTCGGGGCGAAGCGGTCCATCAGGGGGGCCCAGACGAACTTCCAAGTATAAGGAAGGCCGACGAGCGAGAACAGGCCGATGGTCGTCAGATCGACGCCCGCCTTGGTCATCCAGGCCTGCAGGAGAGCCCCGGTCAGGCCGAGCGGGAGGCCCGCGGCCATGCCGTGGATGAGGATGACGAGCATTTTACGCGAGAGGACGGTTCGCAGGACCGAGGGAGCAGGGGCTTGAGTCGAGGACATTCAGGCTGGGCCTTTCAGGGTTTTGCCGCTCTAAGACCACGGTACCACCGGACCTTGCGGATGCAACCCTGGCTATGCGAAGACGGTCCCATGAGAGCGCCACTTTCCGCTGATTTGAACCCGATTCGCGAGACCCTGACGCAATTGCTTCCGCGCCTGGAGCTCGATCCCGACTGGTACGCATCGATCTTCTTCGAGCGGAAGGCGGCCCAGAACCTCTCAGCGAACCTCAAGGCGACGCAGGTGTCGGACCAGGTCAGCATGGGCGCCGTGCTTCGCATCTACGACGGCTACACCCTTTTCGAGGAAGCGACCGACGACCTCGAGCCGGGCTCGCTGCAGGAGTTCGCCGACGGCTTCGCCTCGCGCGTGAAGGGAGCGCCCCGGCCGGCGGGTGCGCCGAAGCGTCCCTACCGCCCGCCTTCCTGGAAAGAGCGCCTCGCGCAGGGCCAGCACGAGCAGGAGATCCTGAGCCAGCTGCCCAAGGAGCCTGGTCCGGGCACCCGGGTTCACTTCGGCATCGCCTTCAGGAAGGATCCGAAATCCGAGACGGTCGCGCAGACCCTGGCCCGCCTCAAGGCGACCGTGGATCGTTTCAAGGCGCTCGCTCCGGAGTGCGGGCTCAAGCCCGAGGAACTGACCTTCGCCCTGGCCCGCCAGACCTACTCGCTCGAGGAGTCGATCTTCATCGATCGTGAGACGAACATGTCCCAGACGCTGTACCGGCTGGCGCTCACGGTGGTGGCCATGTCGGGCGCCGACCGCACGTATGAGCGCATGGGCGGGCTCGGCGGGCTCGAGGTCACCGAGGTGAAGGACGAGCTGATCCGCGAGCTCCTGCAGAAGCTCAAGGCGCTGAAGGCGGCCGAAAGGCTGCAGCCCGGAAGGTACCGCGTGCTCTTCGGCCCGGTGGTCTCGGGCGTGCTCGCGCACGAGGCGTTCGGCCACGCGCAGGAGGCCGACACCTGCGCCCGCGGCCGCAGCAAGGCCTGGGAGATCCACAAGACCGGCGAGAAGGTCGGCAACGAGCACGCGACGATCCTGAACAACCCGGCCATCTACGAGAACGCGGACACGGGCTACGCGGCCTGGGGAAGCTACTTCTTCGACGAGGAGGGCTGGCTCGCGCGCGAGCAGGTGCTGCTCGACCGCGGAACGCTCCTTCCGCCGATGACGAACCTCACCTCCGCGATCCGCCTCGGCATCCCCCGCTCGGCGAACGGAAAGCGCGAGAGCTGGGCGAACGGCGTCTACACGCGCCAGACGAACACCTACTTCAGCGCGGGCGACAAGACGCTCGACCAGCTCATCGAGCAGATGGGCGACGGTTTCATCGCGCTTCATCCGGCCGGCGGGATGGAGGACCCGAAGGGCATGGGCATCCAGGTCGGCATCTCGTACCTCGAGGAGATCAAGGGCGGAAAGCCGACGGGCCGCGTGTTCAAGGGCCCGGCCGGCGGGGACATCCAGATGACGGGTTACACGCCCGACATCCTGAACTCGATCCTCGCGAAATCGAAGATCGAGGCCGGCTCTGACTCGCCGGACCGCTCGAAGCACCCGCTCAACGACGCCGGGGGCTGCGGCAAGTACCACAAGGAGTTCGTGTTCGCCGGTTGCGGCGGGCCGTACATGCTCCTCGACAACGTGACTTTGGGCTGATGAGGTTTTCACGATGAGCAGCAAGACCGGTTGGACTCTGGATCAGGCGAAATCCGCGCTTTCCTCGCGCCCGGAGGTGAAGGGCTGGGTGCTGACCGAAGAGCACATCCATCGCCGCGAGCGATACTTCATGAAGGACGGGGGCGCGCTGATCGCCGACCAGGACCGGAACGTGCGGCAGCAGAACATTTTCCTGCGCATGTTCGTGAAGCTGAACGGGAAGGAGGGCCGGCAGGGCGAGGTCACGCAGAAGCTCTTCCGCGCGATGCCGCTTCAGCCCCAGATCGAGTCGGCGATCGCCTCGGCTTCGCAGACGGATCATCAGGCCTGGGAGCTTCCGCAGTCGCTGCCGAAGGACATCCCGCATCTCGCCAGCGCTGACCCGCGCATGGGCGAGGACCTCGAGCAGGCCATGGGCGAGGCCGCGCGCCTGGTCGAAACCGCGGTGGGCAAGGCGCGCCAGGCCACGTTCAACTCGGCCGAGCTCTTCCTCTCGCTCCATGATCGCGCGCTTCACCTGAGCAACGGGCTCGTGCACCGCACCTCGCAGAGCCGGGTGTACGCCGAGGCCGCTTACTCGCACTCGAAGAAGGACGGAACCGCGACGATCAGCGACGAATACCTGAACGCGCGCTGGTCGGTCCGGCTCGAGGACGCCGACATCGAGGGCCTTTTCGCCGAGACGGCCGAGCGCGCGCTGCACATGCTCGACGTCGTGAAGCCGGAGGCCGGCACGTATTCCGTCATCGTCGATTCCGAGGTGCTCGCCACGCTTTTCAACGGGCACGTCTCGCAGCTCTCGGGCGGCAATCTCTACCACGGGCTCCCCAGCGTGAAGCCGGGCTCGGAGCTGATCCCTGGCGCGACGGGTGATCTCGTCACGCTGAGCCTCGATCCGCATCTGGCTTACGGCGCCGACACCTCGGGCGTTTCCGATCTGGGCGTCATGCAGAAGCCGATCCTGCTGGTGAAGGACAATCAGGTCGTCGCGACGGCGACCGACAAGCAGTTCGCCGATTATCTGGGCCTTCAGGCCACGACCTCGCGCGGCGACGTGGTGATCGAGCCGGGCAAGATGAGCTACGAGCAGCTGACGAAGGCAGCGCCTCGCGTGCTGGAGATCCTCCAGTTCTCGGGCCTGTTCGCCGACCCGAACAGCGGCACCTTCAGCAGCGAGATCCGGCTCGCGCGCCTCTTCGACAACGAGAAGGGTACTGTCACCTACATCAAGGGCGGCTCGCTCTCGGGCTCGATCACGGAGAATTTCAAGAACGCGCGCTTCTCTTCGAAGCGCGTGAAGCGCGCGCACTTCCAGGCGAACGAGCTCCGCGGGCAGGGGTATTGGGGGCCGGAGTTTGCGTTGCTTTCGGACGTCTCGATCGCTGGCTGAGAGCGGTTTCGGCGCGGCGGAAGCGGAATCGGTATCGGAATCGGTTGGGTTTGCGGTCCCGGATTCAGTGACCGCGATTGGGCATCGAGTCTGCAGTCGCTTCGCTGATGCTTGAGAAATTCGAGGCCTATCAGATCGCTAAGAAGTTCTACTGGAGCTGTAAGCGACTGAAGGTTCCGCTCTTTCTTCGTGACCAGTTACTTAGGGCCAGTTCTTCCGTAGTATTGAACCTAGCGGAAGGTTCCGGAAAGAGAACGCCTCAGGATCAGAGGCGGTACTTCTCGATAGCGTTCGGTAGCCTGAGAGAGACTCGGGCCATCCTGGAAATGGAAGAGATTGAGGATCAAGAGCTTCACCGTGTAGCCGATCAGCTAGGGGCGATTCTGTACGTCCTGAGTCGAAGAGAGCTTCCATCTGCGGTTCCTGTCACCGCCTCCGTCCACCCAACCGATTCCGATACCGACTCCGCTTCCGTCGCGCCGAAACCGTAAAAAAGGCCGGGCGACTTACAGGTCACCCGGCCAAACAGGACTTCCGGTAGAGAACCGTTACTTCTTCGTCTCTTCCTTCACCGCTTCGACGTTGAGCGTGATCTCGACCTCGTCGCCGAGGACCACGCCGCCCGCGTCGAGCGTCTTGTTCCAGTTGATGCCGTAATCCTTGCGGTTCACCTTGCTCTTGGCCGCGAAGCCCGCGCGGGTCTCGCCCATCATGCCCTTGCCTTCGCCGAGGTACTCGACGTCGAAGGTCACGGGCTTGGTCACGCCGCGCATGGTGAGGTCGCCCGTCATCTTGTACTTGTTCTTGCCGGCGGGGGTGATCTTCGTGCTCGTGAACTTGAGCTCGGGGTTTTTTTCCGCGGCGAAGAAGTCGTCGCTGCGGAGGTGCTCGTCGCGCTTCTCGTTGTTCGTGTTGATGTTCGCCGCCTTCACGGTGGCGCTGATCTTGGCTTCGGTCGGCTTCTTCGCGTCGAAGCTGATCGTTCCGTTCAGGTCCTTGAACTCGCCGTTCACCTTCGAGACGAGGTGGCGGATGCTGAAGAGCGCATTGGAGTGCGAGGGGTCGATCTTGTAGTCCGCGGCGTGGCTCGCGGCGCTGACGAGGATTCCTGCACTCAAGACGATGGATACCAACAGACGCTGCGGGATCATGGAGTCTCCTGACCTGTCGAAGAAGAGTTGAACTGCGTTCTAATGAGCGAGATTCGGCTTCTCGGAGGGCGCGACGCCTTGCGCGACCTGAGTCACCTGAATCACGTCAAAATCGAGGATGGCCTCGCCGATCTTCGCGCCCTGGCCGTTCAGCCACGAAACGACAAAGCGGTGAGCGCCGAAAGCATGGACCGGAAAGCCACCGAAGCGGAAAACCGCGCGCATGCGCTTCTGTTCCGGCGGGATCTGGATGTCGCCCGAGCCGATCATGGCCTGCTTCCCGTCGGGGGTCAGGATGTGGATCAGGATCTTGCCCTGGAACGCGTCGCCGTCGGTCTTGTTCAGCGCGAGCGAGATGACCAGCGCCTGGAGCTGGATCGGCACTTGAGGCGTGCGGATTTCCTCGACGATCTCGAACACGGAAAGATTGCCCGTTTGCTGATCCACCGAAGCGCCGAGCGAGAGACTGGCGAAGCCGAGTTTCAGAGCCATAGAGCTCTACTTTAGCCCGAGGATTTCCTCTTCGCACTGAAGAACTCTTTGAGTACCGCGCCGCATTCAGGGGTTTCGACGTGCTCGACCGGGAAGCGATGGTTGGTCCGGGCGTCCTCGTTGAGCTTGTAGCCCAGGCTTAACGCCCCGCCCTTCGGGTCAGCCGCCCCGTAGACGATCTTCTCGACGCGTGCGAGCTGCGAGGCGGCAAGGCACATCGGGCAGGGCTCGAGGGTGACGACGAGCGTGCAGCCGACCAGGCGCCAGTCGCCGAGCGCCTTCGCCGCTTCGCGGATGGCGAAGATCTCGGCGTGCGCCGTCGGATCGTCGTCGCTCTCGCGCCGGTTGTGGCCGCGGCCGATGATCTTGCCGTCGTGGATGACGACCGCGCCCACGGGCACTTCGTCCTGGCTCGCGGCCTGGCGCGCGAGGGCCAGAGCCTCCGTCATTCCGCCGGTCACGAGCCCGTCCGGAGGCGGTTGTCGAACGAGCGGTTCTCCATCTCTTCCAGTCGCTTGATGAAGTCTTCCTGGTTCATGAGATACCGCGAGGTGCGGTAGAAGTTCGCGATCTGCTTCAGTCGCCGGGTGATCAGCCGCAGCGCCCTCTTCTGCGGGCGCTCGAGCGTCCCGAACTTGATGCCCACGCCCTTGGGGTGAGTGACCGTGCTCTTGCTCCGCCAGACGATCACGCCCTGCACGTCGAGATCCTGCTTGAAGACGTTGAACTTGACCTGCACGAGCTCGTCGGCGCTCACCTCGTGACGGAGCTTCACGAAGCAACCGGTCATCGAGAGATCGAGGATCTGCCCGTCCAAGGGCGTGCCGTCCTTGCGGAGCAGCAGGGCCGGAACCGCCAGGCGGTAGCGCGGATTGCTTTCCCACCATCGGATCTTCGGGAAGAAATAGGGGACGCGCACCTCGCGGGCGACGCGGTAGAGGACGCCACCCACCACGCAGAGCGAGGACAGGAAAGCCAGCAGCCGGTGGTGGCTCTCGCTGTAATCCTGAACGACGATGGCGTTCAGATAGACGATGAAGACGTTCGCCAGGAAGAAGAAATGCCAGGCCCAGCGCTTCATCTCCCACAGGCCGTAGCCCGCGATGATCGCGGCCACCGAGACGATGACGAAAAGCGGCGAGAGCAGCATCCTGACGCAGCTCCGCGCCGGAACGTCGAAGATCAGGGCGGCGAAGATCACGTAGGCGATGGGAAAGCCGAGGTAAACGAACGCGATCAGCTTGAGGGTCTTCGAGATGTAGTGCTTCACACCAATTATTACGTTAGAGGATGAATCGGTGACTCGGCTACCGCAAAGAAAGACCATCCTCATTACCGGTGCCTCCCGGGGATTCGGACGCTCGACGACTCTCCGGTTACTTGAGCGCGGGCATCGGGTGATCGCCGGAATTCGCGGCGGCGAGAGCCGCATGCGCGAGGTCTTTGCGTCAGAAATTCGCCAGGATCGTTTCGATCCCAAGCTTCTGAGCGCGGTCGATCTCCATCTCGATCGGCCGGCCGACTTCGCGCGCGTGGCCTCGGAGATCGCGCGCAACCACGAAGGCCGCCTCGATGTCCTGATCAACAACGCGGGCTACGGGCTCTTCGGCGCGCTCGAGGATTTTTCGGAAGAGCAGCTTCGCCGGCAGATGGAGGTCAACTTCTTCGGGCCGATGCTTCTCGCGCGGGCGCTGCTGCCGCTCCTGCGGAGCGCGCGCGGTCGCGTGATCAACCTGAGCAGCATCGCCGGGCGCGTCTCGTTCCCGTATTACGGCGCCTACTCGGCCAGCAAGTTCGCCATCGAGGGTTTCACCGAGGGGCTGCACTACGAGCTCGAGCGGCAGGGAGTGCGGGTCACGCTGGTCGAGCCGGGCGGTTTCCGCACGGACTTCGCCAGCACCTCCTACGAGGTGGCCGACGGCGCGAAGAAGGGCGTGAGCGTGTATGCCGGCGAGACGAACGCCCTGATCCGCGCCTTCGGGAAGTTCTCCGCTCGCCTCGCCGACCCCGAGAAGGTCGTAAGCGTCATCGTGAACCTCGTGGAAGGAAGCCGCGTCCCGCTGCGCGCGCTCGTCGGCGCCGACGCCCGGTTCATGGCGCTGCTCAAATGGCTCTTGCCCGAGAGGCTCAGGCTTCTCGTGCTCGCCTGGGTCTACCGGCTGGCTGTCTTCAATCGTTGATCCTGAAATCGCCCGATTCGTCGCCGATCAGGAAGCTCGAGTCGTCGATGGCGAGAAGAGATTCGGCCTTCTTCCGCTTCACGGCCAGCATCGGATGGAGCACCGGCGCCGCGGCCGAAAGGCTCAGGCAGCTCTCGCAACGGACCACCTTGTCGGTCATGAGAAGGTAGAGCTCGCCCGACGGGGAGATCGAGGCATCGGTGATGCGCGAGGAGCGGGGAAGCTTTCCCTCGAGCGAGGCTTGAGCCGCGCCGGTCGAGCCCAGCGGAACCGAGTAGACATCCGCGCTCCGGTTCTTCGCGAGGCTCTTCTGGAAAAGGATCATCTTGCCCGCGTGAACGACGCCTGCCTCGATATCGGCGGCCGCGGGCAGCGTGACGTCGAGGGTCCGATCGACGTCGACGGCGAGAGCGCCCGTGGCGTCGACATAGACGGTGGCCGGATCGAAGCGGTGCAGCTGCACGGAGCCGCGGAGCTCGTCGTTGTCGCCCACGTCCAGGATCCAGATGCCGCTTTGGCCGTCGGCCGCGAGCGCTTCCCAGTCGATGTTCTGCGCGCCCTGGATCCGCACCTTCTGTGTCGTGCCGTCGATGAGCGACGTGCGGCCGAGGTACGGGCCGTTGTTGCTGTCGGGCGTGGTCCAGAGGATCCCGACCCCCGTCTCGAGGGCGGCTCCGGAGATTTCCGGAATGCCCGTCACCTGCACGGGACCGGAGACAGAGATGAGGCTAGAAACCAGGGAAAGCGTCGCGAGATCCATCATGGCGCGTCATATTAAGCACCATCCAGCCCCCAAAGCCAGAGCAACGAGGGCTCGGGCATGTCAGGTTTCAGTGAGCGCGCCATGCAGAGATATTCCTGAACCCCGCCCGGCAGCGAGAACCCCGGAGGGAGCAGGCTTTCCGAAGGAGCCAGAAGCTCGCCCGCGGGGTAGTCCCGGGCCGCGCGGGCCATCAGCGCCCGGAGCAACCGCGGTTCTCCGCCCCATTCATGAATGATATTCGGCAGATCAATCCCGCGCCCGACGGCGAGGTAGGCGCTCACCTCGCCCCTCGCATCGAGGGTCCAGCGCCAGTCGACGTTCCGGTGCGCCGCGAACCAGGCTCGGTCGCCGGGCTCGATGGCCAGGCCCAGGAAGCGGTGGCGCTCGAGAGCCGGCCACAGGGCGTCGCTCCAGCCGCGGCCCGTGCGCACGCCCTCGATCGCGAGCGCATCGAAGCCGGTCAGGTCGGCGAGCGGAATGCGCCTTTGCACGCCACAGAGCTCGAAGCCCAGCCGCCGGTAAAGAGCGTGCTCGGATCCCCAGAGAACGAGGCCGGAGAGCCCGAGCGAAGCCGCGCGCGCGCCGAGCGCGTCGATCAGCCCGCTTGCGAGACCCTGCCCCTGGAAAGCCGGATCAGCGACTACGCCGCCGACGAGACCCACGGGAACGGCGCCCTGGGGCGTTCGAAGCCTGGCTGGCCGGAGACCCGCCGCCGCGACGAAACGCCCGGTCCCGCTCAGCGCGTACCCCAGGGCCTCGACCTCGCGGCCTGGAAATTTCGCAGTGTCCCAGACGGGGAAATCGTCGAAGAAACTCGCGCCCGGGGCGACGGGAAACCCCTGATTCAGAAGCATTTCCCAATCGCGGGGTGGAATCGGCCTGAGCTCGCTCACGACACCAGTATACGACAGGCCGGGTTGACTTTGCGCCGCTCCCTGGCGAAGAAGTGTGTCCCCATGTTTTTCGGACGGCTCGCCGCACTCTTGATGCTCCTTCCGTCTTTGGCCCTGGCCAAGGGCTGGCAGTCCTCGGGCGGGGAGCTATTCAAGGACGCCCACAACCCCTGGTTCGTGAAGAACACGTCGCAGGTCCAGTACTGCGTCGAGGTCGATGCGTCGTCGGTTTCGCTGACCCAGGCCGAGGCGATCGCCCGGGTGGAGGAAGCCCTCCTGTATTGGAGCACCGAGCTCGCGAAGCTGCCGAACGCGGCCGGAGGCGAGGGCAACTTCGCGCTCGGCGGCCAGACCTGGGCCCGTATCGCGTGCTCGGCCGGGCTCGCGGACGTCCGCTTCCTTTTCGGGGCGGGCACGCTGTCGAAGGACGAGAAGGACTACCTGATCGATCCTTCGAAGTTCGTGGGCATCACCGTCCGCACGGACTACGACGAGACGAACCTCCGCGGCAGGGGCTTCGTCTACATCTCCTCCGACTTCGGCCCTCACCGCTACAGCGCCGGCAACACGAACCTGGTCGATCGCGCCTGGAAGCAGACGAACCTGCTCCGCTACGCGCTCGTCCACGAGATCGGGCATATCCACGGCTTCCCGCACATGGGCGCGGGCATCATGTCGGAAACCTTCCTCGAGCAGATCCTCCAGGTCTCGCTCTCGCACATCTTCGCGCAGGGCGACCTCGAGCCGATTCTCGCTCCCGCGAAGAACCTGCGCGTCTGCGACCCGCTGAAGGCCGAGCGCGGCTGGTTCGGCGTACCCGGCCACGAGTGCGTCGAGATCGTCCACGTTCCGTTCGCGCCCGAGATGGAAGTCTACGCGCAGAAAGTCTACGCCGACCCGACGACGCGCGAGCGGATCGGGAAGCTCAAGCGCATCTCGTTCCAGATGGTCAAGGATTACCGCACCCGGCCCTCGGTCGTGCTTCACCTGAACCCGAGCCAGAAGGTGTTCACCGACCAGGAGGCGGCCTTCAGGCCCTTCATGTTCGGCCCGATGATGCACGACTACGGCGCCTCGGCCACCTTCGTTGGCGAGGGTCCCGCGGCGGGCGTGGTTCGCCCGGTCTATTTCCATTCGACGCCGACCGCGTTCGTGCTCCAGGGCGCGCTCGTCTCGGGCGTCATCTCGTCGGTGTTCAGCCATCATACGGCGTCCGACGTCCTTTTCATGCGGCCCCCTACGCCTTAAGGAGAACCTGAACGATGAAGACGAAGAACCTGCTTCTTTCCCTGCTCGCGACCCTCGCGCTCGGCGCGGCCTCGCTGCCCGCGGCTCAGGCCGGCCCGGCCGACGAAGCGTACTTCCGCCAGTTCCTTTACAAGGTCGTGAAGCCGAACGTCTCGTACCGTTACCTCGGCAACACCATGCCCCTGGCGCTCCCGCAGGCCGACGGCACGACGATCGACGTGCTCATGACCCTCTTTCTCCTGGATACGGGCGAGCTCGTGTTCAAGTACCAGGAGATGAAGAACTTCTTCCCGGTCCATCAGGACGAGATCGACGCCCTCTGGTCGGTGCCGGACACGGACCTCGTGGTCGCGGACTTCGCCATCGGCCGCCGGGCCGTGAAGCACGGCCAGCACGCCGTCGAGCTCGAGTTCACGCAGGATCTCAACTCTCCCGGCCTCAAGGGACAAAAGATCATCGTCGACTATCTGTGGTCGAACATCGGCCTCGGCCGTTAAGGGCCGAGGCTACTTGAAGCTCTGAAGCTCGAACCAGACCTCGTTGCCGGGCTCGCTCGAGATCCTCGCGATCCGGGCCAGGCCGGGAGCGCTCGCGAGCACGGTGGCCTTGAAGTCGACCGCGCCGCCGGTCGCGCCGACGTAGCGAAGGAGCACGTCGTGCGCGGGATGAGGGGCGCCCGCGAGCGTGAAGGTCGCGGGCCGGGTGCGCAGGACGCGATAGGAGCCGTCCACGAGGTTCAGCTGGCGGGTGAGCCGCGGAAGGAAGAGCCGGACCGGATTTCCCTTCGCCGCCAGGTACTCCTGCTCGTCGAGATCGTAGCTCATGCCCAGGTCGTTCAGGATCGTGGCCTTGGGCCCGCAGGACTGAACGGTGAAGGTTTCCGTGACCGCGACTCCCATGCCGCTCTTGCAGGCGGTAGCGCAGACGCCGCCGCTGCAGACGATCTCGCAGGCTTGCGGCCAGTGCAGCGTGGCCTCGCTCGCGCACGCGTAGGCGTCGATGAAGGAGGGCGCGGGCGCCTTCCGGTCGAGATGGTCGAGAATCCCGTTGGGATCGTTCACGGGGAGGGGGTTTCCATAGGCATAGTTGAGCGACGCGATCGCCCAAGCCAGCGCCAGAAGCGGAAAAGTTGGTTTCGCGGCACTCATACGCTATGCCTCCCTGAATGGATCTCTACGGGCATACAGACTACAAGGCCGCGATCCGCGCAAGGGTGAAGGAGCTTCAGCAGACCAAGAAGAGGGCCCTCACGCTCAAGCGCCTGGCCTCCCAGATTCCCGTCCAGTACACCTACCTTTCCAAGATCCTGAACGACCGCAAGGCGCACCTGAGCGAGGACCATCTCTTCTCGGTCTCGCGCATCCTCGAGCTCCCGCCCGAGGAGTCGGACTATCTGCACCTTCTTCGCGCGTACGAGGTGGCGTTGGACCCCAAGCGCAAGGAGGCGCTGCTCTCGAAGATCGAGGACAAGCGCAGGGAGCGGAAGCTCAACGCGGAGGTGGTCTCCTATTCCGCGTCCAATTACGCGCTGATGATGGATTACCTCTGCGACCCGATCTGCACGGTGGTGAACATCTCGCTTCACGTCGACGCCATCCGGAAGAACCCGCGCGCGCTCGCGCCGAAGCTCGGCATCTCCGAGCAGCGGCTGAAGCAGATATTGAAGCTGCTCGACCAGCTCGAGTTCATCGAGCTCGCCGAGGACGGCTTCACGGTGAGGAAGTTCCTCAAGTCGCAGATGCATTTCGGCCGCGACCACCCGCTCACGCGCGTCCACCAGAACCTGTTGAAGACGGTTCTCCAGTCGCAGCTCATGCGCACTCCCGAGCGCGACAAGCACAGCGTGGCCGTGACTTTCACCTCCGACGAGCAGGGCTTCGCCCGGATCAAGGAAGAGTTCGACGCGTTCCTCAAGCGCGTCGAGGGGATCGTCGCGAAAACCGGCGACACGACCACGCTCCAGCTTAGTTTTGATCTCTTCCGGTGGTTCTAGGGGCGGCTCTGTCCGGGCCCGCGCCACATTTTGTGGCATGAATATTACATTTTGTAGTTATATTGATACAATTTGTAGTACTATTGGATCATGCTGAAGGCGCTCTTCGGTAATGAGACCTGCGAGAAGGTGCTGCTCTATCTGCTCAACTACCAAACCGGGTACGCGGCGGCGATCGCCAAGGCCTTCGGTTACAATATCAGGCGCGTCCAGCTCCAACTGGATCGTCTCGAGTCTGGCGGAATCCTTGTCAGCCGGAAGACCGGGAACACCCGGCTCTATCAGCTCAATCCGAAGTGGTATTTCAAGCCAGAGCTTGAGGCGCTTCTCCGAAAAGCGCTCGCGGCGACCCCCGACGAGGATCGCGACCGGTATTTCACCGAAAGAAGCCGCCCCCGCCGAAAGGGGAAGCAGCTATGGCCAAGCTCACCGCGAAAACGTCTCTAGCCGATCTTGCCGGAATCGTATCCGAGAAGCTCCGGAGCAAAGGGATCAGCACCATCCTGGTGGGCGGGGGAGTCGTTTCGATCTATACCGACAATCGCTACGAGTCCGGAGACCTGGACTTCGTCGTCGAGCAGTTCCTGGTTCGGAAGGGCGTCGTCGATTCGGCGATGGCCGAGCTTGGGTTCCAAAGGGATAAGAGCAGGGTCTATCTTCATCCTGAATGCCGTTACGCCATCGACTTTTCCCCGCCTCCCGCCGCGATCGGCAACCAGATCGTCAAGGATCCGGCCGAGTTCAAAGCAAAGACGGGAATCGTCCGCCTGCTTACGCCCACGCAATCGGTCATGGATCGACTTGCCGCTTACTACCACTTCGACGATCTCCAGGGCCTGAATCAGGCCGTACTGATAGTGTCCGGACATCGAGTAGACCTGAAGAAGGTCGCGGCATGGTCGGAGTCGGAGGGGCATGTCGAGCGCCATGCGGTCTTCCTGCAACGACTCAAGAATCTGAAAAAGACCGGAAAGCGCTAGCTGGGCCGACAGCCCGCCGCTCGATCCGCCGCGATCAGGGTTACGTTCGCGATATAATTCTTCCGCGAAAGTTATACTTCAAATTAACCGTGCGGCCGGGGCTTCGCCGGTAGCTTCATCTCCATATTC
>CAYZKI010000032.1:5562-15232 GCA_964478745.1 uncultured Bacteriovoracaceae bacterium | reverse complement strand
TCGAGATCCCGCGCGAGATCCTGGCCAACCTCAACTCGAAGCCGAAGCACCGGCTCGAGCGCCAGGCCATCGAGGAGCCGCTCTACGACCCCGAGGAGATCGCGGGAATCCTGCCGCAGGACCTGCGCACGCCCTTCGACGTCCGCGAGATCATCGCCCGCGTCGTCGACGGCTCGCGCTTCCACGAGTTCAAGGCGCTTTACGGGACCACGCTCGTCTGCGGCTTCGCGCACGTCTGGGGCTACCCGATCGGCATCCTCGCCAACAACGGCATCCTGTTCAGCGAGTCGGCCCTCAAGGCCGCGCACTTCATCGAGCTCTGCGCGCAGCGGGGAACGCCGCTGCTCTTCCTTCAGAACATCACGGGCTTCATGGTCGGCAGGAAGTACGAGACCGGCGGCATCGCGAAGGACGGCGCGAAGATGGTGACCGCCGTCTCCAACGCGAAGGTGCCGAAGTTCACGGTCATCGTGGGCGGAAGCTTCGGCGCAGGCAACTATGGCATGTGCGGGCGCGCGTACCAGCCCCGCTTCCTGTGGATGTGGCCGAACTCGCGCATCTCCGTCATGGGCGGCGAGCAGGCCGCGAACGTCCTTTCGCAGGTGAAGATCGAGCAGCTCCAGGCCAAGGGCCAGAAGCTCTCCGACGCCGAGATCCGCAAGATCCAGGACCCCATCCGCGACCAGTACGAGCGCGAGGGCAACCCCTACTTCAGCACCGCGCGCCTCTGGGACGACGGCCTGCTCGTGCCGTGGAAAACCCGCGAGACGCTGGCGCTCGCGCTTTCGGCGTCGCTGAACGCGCCGTTCGGGAAGACGGACTTCGGCGTCTTCCGCATGTAGCTCGCGTCCGCGAAGTCCCGCCGCATTTTCCGGATCACTCAGCCAGGCTGCCAGAGGGGCAGTCCAGCTCGGTCAGCTTTTTCGCTTTCGTTTCTAGGGCCCGGGCTACATGGGCGGGCCCTCCGGCCTAAGATGACGTCGGGCCCTGAAACGAATGGCGAAAAAGAATCTCGTGGACTGCCCCTCTGGCAGCCTGGCTGAGTGATCCGGAAAATCCGCCGCGATTTCGTAGAGGCTCAAGGGGCGTTGGGGAGAGTTGAGCCGAGTCAGATCATTCGTCGAAAGAACGGCTCCGACGAACGCCGACGCTTTGTCCCCGTCCCCGTCCCCATCCCCGTCCCCGTCCCCATCCCCGTCCCCGTCCCCATCCCCGTCCCCGTCCCCGTCCCCGTCCCCGTCCCCGTCCCCATCCCCGTCCCCATCCCCGTCCCCGTCCCCGACGCCCCGTGAGAGCCCCTGGGCTTCGCGTTTCGATTCATTCGCCGGGTTCCCGAGGGGGCGCCCACGAGATTCTTTTTCGCCATTCGTTTCAGGGCCCGTAAGGGCCCTAGAAACGAAAGCGAAAAAGCTGACCGAGCTGGGCGCCCCCTCGGGAACCCGGCGAATCAATCGAAAGACGAAGACTAGAACTCGAGCGACGAGCGCACGAACTCCCGGATCACCTTGAGGCTGAACGGCTTGTGGAGCACCGGCCGGGTCGTCCGCTGGACGAAAGCGCGGATCTCCGGGTTCACGGCGCCGCCGGTGATGAACGCCCAGCGGTTGTCGAGCTCGGGCCATTTGCTGATGGCGCGGTTGTAAAGCTGCATCCCGTCCATGCCGGGCATCATGAGATCGCAAAGGATGAGATCGAAGCCGGGGCCCGGCCCCTCGAGCTTCTTCAGCGCCTCCTCGCCGCTGCACGCGGTGACGATCACGTGATCGGACTCGAGGGCGGCGCTCAGCATGGAGGTGATCGCCTCCTCGTCGTCGACGAGCAGCAGGCGGCCCGAGACGCGCTTCTCGCGGCCGGCCGCGGGCTTGGTCACGGGTTCCGCGCCGGGGCGCGACGGCTCGGGCTGCGCGGCGGGCAGGCAGATCCGGAAGAGGCTTCCCTTCCCCTCGGAGCTCTCCACCTCGATGTCGCCGCCCATCGCGCGGATGATGTTGTACGAGATGAAAAGCCGGAGCCCGGTGCCGGTTCCCACCGGCTTGGTGGTGAAGAAAGGCTCGAAGATCCGCGACTGGATCTCCGGCGGGATCCCCTCGCCGGTGTCGGCGACCTCGATGACCACGGTGTTGCCGATGGCGCGCGTGCGGATCGTGATCCGGCTCTCGGCGTACTTGCCCTCGGGAATGGCCTGCGCCGCGTTCAGTACCAGATTGAGCAGCACCTGGCCCAGGCGGTTGGGGTTGGCCCGGACCGGCGGCACGGGCGTGCCCTCGCGAACGATGCGCGCGCGATGCCGCGCGTGCGACTCGACCAGCGGAAGCGTCGAATCGATCGCCTCGTTCACGTCCATCAGCATGACCCGCGCGTCGTCGGAGCGCGAGAACATCTTGAGATCGCCGACGATCTCCGCGATCCGCGAAGAGCTGCGCAGCATGAGATCCATCAGCTTGTAGACGTCGGCGAGCTCGTCGCGCTCCCCCTTCGGGTCGAGCGCGCGAAGCCTCTCGTAAAGCAGCTCGAGGCCTCCGGCCACGTGCGTGAGCGGATTGTTGATCTCGTGCGCGATCCCGGCCGCGAGCGTTCCGACCGAAGCCATGCGGTCCGCGTGCACCAGCCTCTGCTCGAAGCGCTTGCGCTCGGTCACGTCGCGGGTGACGACCAGGCGCGCGATCCCGGACGCGTTGTCGCGGAAGAGCTTGTTGGAGTGCTCGAAGTAGCGCCCGTCCTTCAGCTCGGAGAGGTGGTTGAACTCGCCGACTCCCGATGCCAGCAGCTGCTGGCGGCGGGCCATGAACTCCTGGTTCGTGCGCATCTGGCCGAGGGCGTGGGCCATGAACTCGCGGTTGTCCCCCCGTTCGGCCATGTCCGGCGGGATCTTCCACTGGTCGATGAAAAGCCTGTTGCAGAAAAGAACCCGGTCGTTCGCGTCGATGGCCATCAGGCCGAAGTCCAGCGACTCGAGGATCGACTCCACCCGGGAGTTCGCGAGCTTGAGCGGAGTCACGTCCACGAGAGTCGCGATGGAGCTGCGCACTTCCCCGTCGTCGCCCACGGCCGGAACCGAGCTGATCTGGAGAAACTTGCGCTTGCCCGAGCGCGAGATCAGCTCGAACTCGTAGGAAGCCGCGCGTCCCTCGAGGCGGTCGCGCATCTGGCGCTCGATCAGCTTCAACGTTTCAGGGGCGATGAACTTCTTGAAGCCCTCCCCCGCGATCTCGTCGAACGACTCGACCTCGCACCATCGAAGCATGGTGTTGTTGGCATAGATGAGCTTCAGGTCGGCGCTCATCTGGCCGATGCCGACCACGGCGTTGTCAGTGAGCGCGCGGAGAATTTTCTCGCCTAGCCCGGGCGGGAGATCACGCATTCCCCCGTTCCTAGCACGGGGATTCGGAGGAGGTCACGCGGCCATTGGAGCGGCTTCCGCGGATTCCGCGGGAGCCGTCCGCAGGAAGCTAGCGAGCGCCTTCTTCTGCTCGTTGTCGAGGTTGATGAAGCGCACCGCAAAGCCCCCCGGGTAGTTGCCCCGGGCCGGCGCCTGGCGGACCACCTCGGCGCTGCAATTCAGGACGTTGAGCTGGTTCAGGGTCAGGCGGATGGTGCAACGCGAACCGACCGAAAGGCCGGCGGCCGCCCCGGCGGTTCCCGCGCCGGCGGAAGTCCAGTTCGCATGGCCCGCCTCGATGAACGCTCCGCCCATGGAGAGGTCGAAAGTCGCCGACTGGAGCTGGCCGCCCAGGACCGGGCAGACCATCACGCGCACCGCGACCTTGCGGCGGGGAAGCGAGCGCCACCAGCGAAGGGACGGATTTCTAAGCACTTTGCGCGCCTTCTCGGTCAGAAGGAGTCCATGAAGCGCGATTGTCCCGACCAGGGCCGCGATCGCCGTCGGCGCCGAGAAGTTAACGCCGGTCTCGGCGACCAGCCAGTTGTTCCAGCCGACCGCACCGATGAAGAGCGGCGCGGTAAGGATCACCCAGGGAGACGCGGCGTAAACCAGCGCCGAGTTCAGCAGCGCCAGGACCATCACGGCCCAGTTCAGCGGCGCCAGCTTCGACATCCCCGCCCCCACCTCGAGGGGCGAATGCTCGAAGAGGATCATGACCTGAACGGGAAGCGATATCCCGATCACGAGCAGTACCAGTGCCAGGAACAGAAATTCCTTAGGTTTCTGTTTCATCTTGATCCTCTCTCTCACTGAAATGGTTGCAGTAGCTGAAGATACGGTTCACGTACCTTCGCGCCTCACCGAGTTCGCTGGATTTCATCCAATCCTTGCCCAAAGTGTCGACGGCCTGTTTCACGCGCGAGTAGCCCGAGTTGTACGAAGCCAGGATGAGCTGGGTCTGGGCGATGACCGGGTCGTCGGAAATCGCACGGATCTTCTCGAGGTTCTCGGGCGTGTTCCACCGCTCCGCGAGCATCTTGACGTAGGCGAGCCCGCCGCGGATCGACTTCTCGTTGTCGAGGCGCCATTCGTTCTGGGCGTTCACGGTTCCCTTGAGGATCAGGTACTTGATCTTCGCCGCGGTCATGTCGTCGATGCCGGGATAACGGGGCCAGTCCTTGTAGTTGCGAAGGATCTCGGTCTGAGCCAGCGTCGTCACCTGGGTGAGGCCCATGGCCTTGGCCCAGCTCACCACCGTCGGGTCGAAGCCCGACTCCTGCGCGATGAGCGCGGTGAAGAAGGTGGGGCTCAGCTTCTCGTCGCGCGAATAGCGGGAGATCTGCCCCAGCAGCTTGCCCGTCGGATGGAAATCACCCGTGGTTCTCACGGCCTGGATGTCGAACGCGTTGCAAGTGGGAGGGTCGAACTTCGCCCGCGCGAGCTGGCCCTCGGAGTTCCGGTAGAAGAACTCGATCTGGTGCACGTCGTCCGCGGAGAGCTTCACGGCCGGGTTTTCCACGGTCAGGATCTTGCGCTCCCACTGCTGCTTGAAGCGCGACCGGTGGGTGAAACTGCGGCTCACGTCCAGGCCGTTGTAACGGACAATAAAGGAGAAGTTGGCGAGGTCCCCGTTCGGGTCCTTGATCACGATTCGAAGAGGGCTCGTGCTGTGAAGCACCTGGCGCGTCGGGGACGTGCTGATCTTGGGGCCCTGAGGCGATTCCATCGACTCGCGGAGGAGCGTCTCCACGTCGATACCCTTCGCCTGCGCGGGCGTATACGCCCACACCGCGCCTAGAGGAGTCGTCGGACCTGCACATCCAGAAAACCCCAGGGCTGAGAAGAGCCCCAGAGAACCGAGCCAGGCCGCCATCGGTCGATTCGTTCTCGTACTGTTCATACCAGAGTTAAGTTGTCTTAACTCTCTCTCAGGATACGGGACCGAACCGAATTAGTCAAATATGCACAACTAATTAAATTTAATCAACTAATTCAATTAACTTATTTGCCCAGGAGGCCCGCCACCTGAGACCTGAGGAGGCAGCACCTCACTCCTCATCATTGATCTGGAGGGCCGCGATGACGTTGAAGTCCTCGAGGGTGGTCGTATCGCCCTGAACCTTGCCCGAGCTCGCCAGCTCGCGGAGCAGCCTTCGCATGATCTTGCCCGAGCGGGTCTTGGGCAGGCCCTCGGTGAAGCGGATCTCGTCAGGCCGGGCCAGGGCGCCGATCTCCCGGGCCACGTGGGCCTTGAGCTCCTTGGAGGCGTCATCGCGCTTCGCCGGCTCGACCGCGCCCTTCTTGAGCGTGACGAACGCGACGATCCCCTGCCCCTTCAGCTCGTCCGGGCGCCCCACGACTGCGGCCTCGGCGACGAAGGGATGGGAGACGAGCGCGCTCTCGATTTCCATGGTTCCCAGCCGGTGGCCGCTGACGTTCAGCACGTCGTCGACGCGGCCCAGGCACCAGATGTAGCCGTCCTCGTCCTTTCTCGCACCGTCGCCCGTGAAGTAGATGCCGCCGGGGAACTCGGAGAAGTACTGTTTCTTGAAGCGCTCGGGGTCGCGGAAAATCGTGCGCGCGAGCGAGGGCCAGGGCTTGCGGATGACCAGGTAGCCCCCCGATCCCGCGGGAACGGGGTTCCCCTTCTTGTCGACGATCTCGACGTCGTAGCCCGGAAGAGGCAGCGTCGCCGAGCCGGGCTTCGTCGCCGTCACGCCCGGGACAGGCGAGATCACGATCGCACCCGTTTCGGTCTGCCAGAACGTATCGACCACCGGGCAGCGGTTTCCGCCGATGTTCTCGCGGTACCACATCCAGGCTTCCGGGTTGATCGGCTCGCCGACCGTGCCCAGGAGCCTGAGCGAGCTCATGTCGTGCGCGCGCGGGTGCTCGGTCCCGAGCTTCATGAACGCGCGGATGGCCGTGGGCGCCGTGTACAGGATGTTGACCTTGTGCCGCGCGATCATGGCCCAGAAACGATCCGGGCCCGGAGTCATCGGCGCTCCTTCATAGAGGAAAACCGACGCGCCGGCGGCGAGCGGCCCGTACACGACGTACGAATGCCCGGTCACCCAGCCGATGTCGGCCGTGCACCAGTAGAGATCATCGGGCCTGAGATCGAAGACGAGCTTCGTCGTGCGGAGCGCGCCGGCCATGTAGCCACCGGTCGAGTGCACGATGCCCTTGGGCTTTCCCGTCGTCCCGCTCGTGTAAAGGATGAACAAGGGATGCTCGGAATCGACGATCTCCGCGCCGCCGTTCTCCCTCCTCGCCGACGCGAGCAGCTTGTGCCAGTCGTGCTCGCGCGGCTGTCCCTCGACGGGAGCGCGGCTCGATCCCACGCGGGGAGCGGGCTCGAGCGCGTGAAGCGGCTTCAGCTGTCCCGCGTTCTTGCGCTGCGCTGATACGATGTGCTGGAGCGAGGGGCAGTGGCTCGCGGCCTTGAACGCCTGCTCGTGAAGATCCAGCCACGCGCCCTTCCGGTAGCTGCCATCGGCCGTGATGAGCGCCTTCGCCTCGGCGTCGATCATCCGATCCTTCAACGCTTCGGCGCTGAAGCCGCCGAAGACCACGGTGTGCGTGAACCCGCCTCGCGCGCACGCGAGCATGGCGACCACGGCCTCCGGGATCATCGGCATGTAGATGGCGACGCGATCCCCCTTCTTGAGACCGAGCCCGCGAAGAGCCGCGGTCATGAGCTCGACCTGGCCGAAGAGATCGCCGTAATTCCAGGTCACCGTTTCGCCGGGCTCGCCTTCCCAGACCAGCGCCCGCTTGGAAGCCTGCGCGCGCGCGTGGCGATCGAGGCAGCTCACCGTCGCGTTCAGCTTCCCGCCGACGAACCACTCGGCGCGCGGCGGATCCCACTTGAGAACCTGCGACCAGGGCTCGGCCCACTCGAGCTCGCGCGCGGCATCCGCCCAATAGCCTTCGGGATCCGAGCGGCCTTGGAGAGTCCACTGCTCGACCTGCTGCCTCGAATAACGGGCCTGCTTCGCGAATCCCTCGGGCGGCGGAAAGCTGCGGCCCTCTTTCAACGTGACGCTCAAGTGGACGTGCTTTTCAGTCATGGGCGGAAGCATGTGCTAGACTTTGCACCATGGTCAAGCTTCGCGCTCTAGCGCAATGCGCTGCGATCGGGATCCTCGCCGCTTCGAACGCCGAGGCGGCGGGAAGCTGGACGTCGTTCGCGGGCTGCAAGGACGGCTCGAGCGAAGTGGTCCTCGAGTACACGGCAAGCGTATTCCTGAACAAGAAGTTCCTGGGTCACTGGCCCCCCACCGCCGGGAGCGTGCGCGAGGCCATCGTTCACCAGGCGAAGTTCCTCGTGAACCCCGGAGCGTTCCCGAGCCTCGTTCCTTCGAGCGAGGAGCCGGAGATCGAGATCCTCAGCGAGAGCAACGCTCCCTATCCGCTCAACATCACCGTCGACCGGATCAAGCACCCCTGGGCCCAGTACCCGATTCCCTACCTCACCAACGCGGTGAATTACGGCTTCGGCTTCAAGACCGATCCGGCCCGCGAGATCCGCTATCGCGCGCGCATGAAGGCCGCGCACTGCAAGAGCGCGAACGCACCGACGGAAGCGCTTCCTTCCCGGCTGGGCCTTCCCTACGATCCCTACCTTTCCTACTGGCTCGTCCCGTCGAACCAGCGGCGCCCTCTGCGCTACGGGCAGACTTTCTGGGTGGCCTCGCCCTGCGCCACGACCGAGGTGGTCGAGGTCATCAACCCGGCCGAGCACTGGTACGTCTGGGACCCGAAGGCCAAGGGCACGGACGAGGAAGGCCAGGCCTACGATTGCTCGCGCATCCTCAAGGCCGGTACGCATTTCCAGGAAGTCGACGTGAAAGCGACGACGCTGCCACCCCTGGCATCGGCGGGCGCAGAGAAACCCGCCTGGGCCTCTGAGCTCGCGAAGCAAAAGGGCCCGATCCGGCTGACCGGCATCTTCGGCATCTGGAAGACCCAGGGAGCGCCGCTCGACACGGGGAAAGCGGCGGCCCTTTTCAAGGGCCGGAGCTTCGAAGCCGGCGCTAGCGAGGCCTTCAAGCAGGGCGGTCGCGAGGTATTCCAGGGCGATCCGGGCACCGTCCATTTCTTCCACTTCCTCAAGGGGCTGAGCGAGAACGTCGACGTGAAGAAGCTCGTGTTCGAGGCGCGCGGAGGCGCGGGCGCGAAGCCGGTCGTCATGAAAGTCGAAGGGACGCTGAAGAAGAGCGGAAAAGCGCTTCAGGCGCGCATCTTCTACGGCATCACCGATTATTGGAGAAACGGCGCCCACTCCGAGACGCTGAATCGCGCCCTCGCGGAGGATGACATCATCTTCTACAACGGCCATTCGGGCATGGGGGGAAACCTCAGGCTCGACCGCGCCCGTGAGCTCGCGAGCAGGAGCCGCAGGAAGCCCTACCAGCTCATCGGGCTGCTGAGCTGCTACTCCTACCGTTACTACGAGTCGGAGTTCCTGAGCCTTCGCCGCGGTTCCGCGGGGAAAGAGCCGCTCAAGACGGACATCTTCACCACGGCCACGCCTTACTACAGCCCGAGGCTCCTCTCGCTCGCGCTCCGCTCCATCGACGAGGCGACCGCGGGCGCGAAGCCCAGGCTCGAGGACAGCTGGAAAACCGAGATCCACCGCGGGCACTTCCTGGTCGTGCGCCGGGTCGAGGGCTGAACGGGCGTCGAGGCGCCGGCCCTTCAGCTGAGATAGGCCCGGCAGACGGACCGATAGCCCGGATCGCGCGGCCCCTTGAACAGGGGCTGCCCGTTCTTCCAGGCCGCGCGCTGCCTGCGGTAGAAAGCCAGGGCCTGGCGCGAGAGCACGAGCCTTTCCGGCGCCCCGGAGCCCGACGCCGAGGCGCCCGAACCCAGAAGCTTCTTCCAGCGCGAGACCACTTTCGCGCTCCCCGTGGCGAGATTCGCCTTCGAATAGCGCAGCGCCGCGCGCCTCAGCCCGGAGTTCCTCCCGGGCTCGAGAGCCGCGAGAATTTCCCGCGCCGCGGTCTTCGCGCTGACCGAGGGACCCGTGCGACCGAACCTGACCGGAAGGCCGCGCGCCGCTCCGCCTCCCACGAACTCCGCTCCCCCGCCCCACTCCGTCACCAGCGTGGGAGCGCCCGCGCAGAGGCCCTGCGCGATCGAATAGCCGAAATCCTCGCCGTAGTGAGTGGTCAGGCTCAGATGCAGGTCGCAGGCGGTGAAAAGCTCCCCGAGCCGCTCCTGCGACACGGGCCCGAGGAACCGGACCGCGTGCGAGAGCCGGAGGCGCGCCATCTGTTGGGC
>CAYZKI010000032.1:0-5552 GCA_964478745.1 uncultured Bacteriovoracaceae bacterium | reverse complement strand
GAGTAGCTCGGCCCGGCGGCGCGGGCGGAAATGCCGGCGCGGCCAAAATGCGGGAATCCCAGGGAATCGGCGGAGCCCGCGATCAGCAGGCGCGCATCCGGGCGGGCGCGGCGGACCTCGGCGAACGCATCGAGAAGGACATGGACGTTCTTCTGCTCGCTCACCCGGCCCGCGTAAAGCAGCAGCGGGTCGGAAGGTCGCAGCCCGAGCCCCGACCGGATCTCGCGCCGGGCGCGCGAGCCCAGGGGGAAGATCCCGTTTCCGGCTGCCGCATCGCTCACGACGGGAAGAGGCACGACCTCGATCCGGGCCGGGCCCTCGAAACCGCGCTGCAAGAGCAGCCTTTCGCCTTCACAGGCCACCAGGATCCGGTCGTGCGCGCGCAGCACCTCGCGGTGGCCGCTCAGAAAGAGGCACCCTTTGGCTCCTTCGCCGTTGGTGGTGATCACGCAGGGAGGCCGTGCCGGGAGACCGAGCCGTTTTCCCCATCTCTCGAGCTTCGAAACGTAGGTCAGAGCTCCCTGGGAGACCGAGCCGTAGGGCAGAAACCAGCAACTCGCGTCGAGAAAAAGCGCCTTCGCGACCGCGAGGCTCGGGGGTTCGTAGAACGATATCTCCAACACCCGCGCGCCGGCCCGGCGAGCGATTTCGAGCTGGCCCGCACCCACCTGGTGGAAGCTCCCCCAGTTCATCGGCCCGGTGGGCCATAGCGCGACGGGTTGAAAAACCGGCAAAGACTTGCGTTTCGTCTGCTCGATCACCTTGCTCACGGCGAAATGTTCTGTATACCATGTAAGTCACGATGACCCGAAAAAAGGATCCGTCCCAGAAGGGCGCCGAAAGCTCCCCGAGTGCGAAGAGCTCGAAGAGCGCGAAGAAGTACTCCTTCGGCTCCCTGAAGAAGCTGCTCTTCGCTCCGCTCCTCGCGAGCACACCGGGCACGAAGGGTCCTTCCTCCGACGGGTCACCGGACTCGGACATCGGCTGGGATCAGTCGGATCCCTTCTTCCACCGTCCTGAAGTCGCCTTCACCTGATCAGATTCACGGAATTCACGGCAAGCCTTCGAAGCTCGCGCATCCGTTCTTCGAACGGTTCGCCTCGAGAGCGCACGCGGCGAGCCTCGCCCCGATGCCGGTGACGGTCGCCGATCCCGCCGCCTTCATCTCGCGAGCGATCACGACGCGCAGAAAGTTCACGAGGTTCGACTTCAGCTCCTGCTTCACTCCCTCGGCGCCGGCGCCGCAGAACGCCGGACGATTCGCCGAGGCGAGCGCGAGCGCGTCGGCCGCCGCCTCGTGGCAGCGCGTGGTGCTGAACCAGGTGAGGAAGATCCCGGGGCTGTGATATCCGCCCGCGGATCCCTTTCCGACGGCGTACCGGAAACGGTCCTCGTTCGCGGAGACGACCTCGGCCAGGCACTTGGCCGCGGCATCGCGAAGGTGGCGGTTGGCGGCCGCCGGATCGACGGAAGCGCTCCAGCTGACGAGGTAGTCCTGACCGTGAAAGTAGTTCTCGCGGTAGAACTCGTACTGGGCCGGGCACGTATCCAGGAGCTGAGGCGCGCTCACCACGTAGTCGCCGAAGTTCTCGGCGAAGATCTCGTGCACGTCGCCGAAGGCGGTGTAGAGCGAGCTCATGCAGTGGCGGTCCTTGAAGCGGGTGTCGAAGCCCTTCATCGTGAAGCGCTCGTCCACGTGGTGCGCGATCTCGTGGATCACGACCTGCGGATCGACCTTGTGCTCCTTGAGGAGGATCCAGTTGTACGAGGGGAAGCGGCAGCCAGCGACCGGCGACTCGCGGCACGCGACCGCGCTCGTGGGCGCGTCCTCGCACTCGCAGCTGTTGCGCGGGATCTTGCGGACGATCACCGGATCGGCGCTGGCGAGCTCCCCGGGAAGCTTGCTGATCTGCTTGTGAAGGAACTTCAGCTCGTCGAGAGTCCAGGTGTACTCGCGGCCGCCCCGGTCGAGAGCGATCGAGGGCAGGTAACCCGTGCTTCTTCCGATCGCGAGCGCGAGATAGGCCTGAGCCTCGCCTTCGTAGGCGATCTTCATCGCGCAGAACGTATCGATCTCCTGGCCCCTCGCGCAGCGCGAGCGGATCGCGGCCTGCTTGGCGGGCGCGATCGGGTGGCCCAGGGCGAAGGTGGCCAGCATTCGGTCGGTGGCGTCGCCGGAGAAGCGGAGCCCGCCCGCGAGCACGGCCGGCACGGGGTCGCCGCCCCAGCCGTTCACCGGGGCCTTGGGCTGCGTGCGGATCCTCGAGGGGGAGCCGGCATAGATGGAGCGGGCCCAGTCGGAGTCGGCGGGGTCGCAGGCGACGGCGGCGCGGCGGACGTTCCAGAGGCTTTCCACCAGCTCGCGCGAGCCGACGGTCTGCTCGTTCGCGCAGTTCCCCTCGCAGGCGACGTCACGGCGGGCGCCGTCGGACGGATGCCTCGGGGAATCGTGGACCCAGGAGATGATCACGGCGGAGATGAAAAGGGCGACGTGGCTGGCGCGCATGGCTTACCCGTCTGAAAAGCAAGCTTTGCGCCGCGAAAACCCGGGGTTCGCGCGGAATCAGGCGCATCCCAGGCGGTGCCGCCGTCTAAGCTTTAGACACCCGGCCAGCCGAAGGCCTGAAGAACACGAGCACCAGCGCGAAGGTCGCGACCAGCATGACCGTCGAAAGCGCGTTGATCTCCGGGGTCACTCCGAACTTGATCATCGAGTAGATCTTCAGGGGCAGCGTGTCCGAGCCCACTCCCGCCGTGAAGAAGGTGATCAGGAAGTCGTCGAAGGAGAGCGTGAAGGCCATGAGCGCGCCCGAGAGGATGCCGGGCCAGATCAGCGGGAGCGTGACCTTGAGGAAGACCTGCGTCGGGCTCGCGCCCAGGTCGCGCGCGGCCTCCTCGAGCTGGCGATCGAAGCCGTCGAGGCGGGCTTTCACCGTGATGATCACGTAGGACATGCTGAACGTGACGTGCGCGAGGATGATCGAGAACGAGCCCAGGGTGATCCGGAGCAGGACGAACCAGATGAGCAGCGCGAGACCGAGCACGATCTCGGGCATGATCAGCGGGACGTGCACGAGCGCGTCGAACGCCGCGCGCCCCGGAAACCGGCTGCGCTGGAGCGCCAGAGCCGCCATCGTCCCCAGAACGGTCGCTCCGAGCATGCTCCAGAACCCCACCCAGAGGCTCATGTTCAGGGAGTCGAGGACGAGGCTGTTCGAGAAGGCCTTGCCGTACCAGTGCAGGCTCCAGGGCCTCGTCCCGGTCGCGGGATCGACCGGGCCCAGGAAGGAATAGACCACGAGCACCACGAGCGGCACGTAAAGCAGCAGAAAGGCGAACCAGGTCACGAGCTTCGCGTGCCAGGGAGCCCGGGGGCGGACGTTAGCCATGCGCTCCCTTCGCCTCGCGCGAGGCGTCCGAGGTCCTGAGATAGAACATCAGGCAGATCATGACGATCGCCATGACCATGAGCGAGAGCGCCGAGCCGAACGGCCAGTCGCGCGTCTTGAGGAACTGCTCGGTGATGAGGTTTCCGACGAGCATGGTCTTCGCGCCGCCCAGGAGGTCCGGGATGACGAACTCGCCCAGGGCCGGGGTGAACACGAAGATCGTCCCGGTCACGATGCCCGGCTTGGTGAGAGGCAGGAGCACGCGGGTCAGCACCCTGCGAGGTGGGGCGCCCAGGTCGCGCGCGGCCTCGAGCAGCGAGAAGTCGAACTTCTCGAGCGAGACGTAAAGCGGAAGCACCATGAACGGCAGGTAGTTGGTCACCATGCCGAGCCAGACGGCGAAGGACGTGTTGGCGAAGACGAAAGGCTCGCTCAGGAGCCCCAGCGAGAGCGCGGCCGAGTTCACCGGCCCGGTCTCCCCGAACAGCACCTTGAGGGCGTAGGCGCGCACGACGAAGTTGGTCCAGAACGGGATGACCACCAGGATGAGCAGCGCGTTCCGTACCGCGGGTGAGGAGGTAGCCATCACGTACGCCATCGGAAAACCGATCAGAAGGCACGACACCGACGTCAGGGTGGCGAGCTTCACGCTGTTCCACAGGATGTTCAGGTAGATCGGGTCGGTGGCGCGGAGATAGTTGTCGATCGAGAAGTTGAAAACGACGCCGCCATAGGTGCCCTTCTGCGCGAAGCTGTAGACGAGCACGATCGAGAGCGGGATCAGGAAGAACCAGAGGAACCAGCCCAGCGCGGGGATGACGCTCAGAGGGGGACGCCGGAGGCGCGCCGCTGCGATCTCAGGCAAGGCTCGGTTTCCCCTTCAGCTGGAGCTCGAGCTGCGGCTCGCTGCCGCCCGGCTCGGCTTTGGTGAGGAACCCTTCGCCCGTGCCTGACGAGGACGCAGGCGCGGCCGGCGTCTCGGCGGCGGCCGCCGTCACCGCGGGAGCGGCCGGAGCGGCGGCGTGGACCGCGGCCGGAAGCGCGGCGTCCTTGCCCATCACGAGGCAATCCTCGGGAGACCACGCCACGAAAACCTTGTCGCCGATGCTGAACGCTTTGCGCGAGGACATGGCCGTGTTCGGCTGCGCTACGATCAGGGTCTCGGCGTTCTCATCCCTGGGCTTGACGAAGAACTGGGTGACCGGGCCCTGGTAAAGGACTTCCTTCAGCGTGCCTTCGATCCCGTTCTGCTCGGGACCGGGCGCGGACTTGAGGATGCGCAGCTTCTCGGGCCGGACCAGGATCCTGACCGGCGTTCCTACGTCCGCCGCGGGCAGCGGCCTGACGCCGTCGCGCGAGGGCTTCACGACCAGCGCGCGGCGCTGCGAGCCAGCGGCCAGGATCACCATCGAGTCCGCGCGGCACTCGCGCACCTCGCCCGGGATCACGTTCATCGAGCCGATGAACTGCGCAACGAAGGGCGACTTCGGATACTCGTAGATTTCCTGCGGGGTGCCGATCTGCTCGACCACGCCGTGGTTCATGACGGCGATGCGATCCGAGAGCGTGAGCGCCTCGTCCTGATCATGGGTCACGAAGATGAACGTATGACCGAGCCTTCTCTGCAGCGAGAGGAGCTCGACCTGCATCTGCTGGCGGAGCTTCAGATCGAGAGCCGAGAGCGGCTCGTCCAGGAGAAGCACCTTGGGGCGGTTCACGAGGGCGCGGGCGAGCGCGATGCGCTGCTGCTGGCCGCCCGAGAGCGTCTCGATGCCTCGGCCGCCGTAGCTCTCCATTTTCACGAGCGCGAGAGCCTCCTCCACGCGCGCGCGGATCTCCGCCGGCGGGACCTTCTTCATCTTGAGACCGAACGCGACGTTCTCGGCGACCGAGAGGTGCGGAAACAGCGCGTAGCGCTGGAAGACCATGTTGAACTGGCGCTGGTTGGCGGGAACGATGTCGATGCGCTTGCCCGAGTAATTGATCTCGCCGACGGACGGGGACTCGAAGCCCGCGATCATCCGGAGCAGGGTCGTCTTCCCGCAGCCGCTCGGCCCGAGCAGCGAGAAGAACTCGCCGTCACGGATGGTGAAGCTAGCTTCGCGGACGGCAGCCATGGCGCCGTAGAATTTCTGAAGCCCGCGCAATTCAAGCATGGGGAGG
>CAYZKI010000031.1:15208-15437 GCA_964478745.1 uncultured Bacteriovoracaceae bacterium | reverse complement strand
GACCCGGTTGGCGTCGAAGTCGACAATTCGGTCCATTGAGATTTGCGGACTGCGCGTACTTTCTCGGACCGATCGTACGAGCTCGAACCGCGAAGCAGCATTCACCCGAGAATCGGGTGGCTCACAAACGGGTGCCATTAAGGATTGTCCGAAAACTCCACCAGCAAGAAAGGCTAGTGCACTGAGATCCATGCCTTCCACGGAGCAAGGGCTATGCTCGAAATTGCTT
>CAYZKI010000031.1:0-15198 GCA_964478745.1 uncultured Bacteriovoracaceae bacterium | reverse complement strand
GCCTTACAGCGGCTTGTCGGCCCGGACACACCCTTCGGTTGCGACGGCTGTCTACAAAACAGGCAGCGCTAAGTTCCGCGCTTCTCAGCGGAACCGTGCCGAGACGCCGAAGCGAGCGCCAATCTCGCTCGTGGCACTAGCAGGTTCCAGAAAGCCGTACTTCGCGTTTACCGGGCTGCGCCCGATCGATGTCCGTTGGTACCAGGCGCCGCCACGCCGTCGATCAAAGCGGAAAGCTTCAAGGTGATCGGCATCTCGGTCCGGTATCCGACTTCGCTCCCAAGCTCCACTTGCGCGTCGTCCATATCTGCAACTTTCATCGAAGCTGAGAACGGAATCAGTGCGCTTGCATCGAGAGCAATCTGCGTGGTCGGCCCCTCCGGCAGTGTGACCCTCGCGCCAAGCGGAGCATTAAACCAGCTGTAGTTTTCCTTCACCGAAAGAACGCCATTGCTGACTCGTGTGGTGCGGCGCACCCAGTGGTGAGCACCAATCCCGGCGTAAGGCTCAACGAGAAGAGAGCCACCCGACATGAGGAATCCCGCCTTCAACTCATCGGGTCGATGTCCGTGACCGACGTGGCGTTCGAGGTGGGTTACAACTCGGTATCGCAATTCATCACGACTTTTCGTCGCGTGACGGGGCAGCTTCCGTCGGAGTTCTAAGCGGGCAAGCTTGAATCCGCCGACAGGGCGTGATACCTCGCGTCAACTTTATGAAAATCGCTCATGGGATGGTTCTTTTGGCCGGGCTGGGTTTCCTCATGGTTGCCGCGAGCGCGTGCTCGACGGCGAAGGCGCGAAGAGCCTGATCCTGAATGCCGAGCCTGGGCGTTATTCGTTCGAAGAGATGTACTGCTACCAGGGGCTGAGCTTCGTCTTCAATTAGGGAAGCGACGACCTGAGCGCGCGCGCGGGGCTGATCAATCACCTCGGGCATCTGACGTTTTCGCGATACGAGTTCCGCGGCCCCCTCACCTCCCGTTGGAATCGGATCAGCAAGAATGACCTGAAGGGCTGGGCTGCGAAGAACCTGCCAAAGAAGGACCAGACGCGTACCTACGCGTTCTAGGCCGAAGCGGCGACAGCTCCGCTGGCGGAGCTCACACTCAGCTCCGCTCCCGCCCCCTAAGCCCGAACCAGATCCGCGAACGCCCCGCGCTCGAGCATCGTCTCCAGCGCGCGAATGTCCTCATGGAACATCCGATCGCCATCGATGCGCGGAACTTTCCTGCGCACCAGCTTGTGTACAGCCTCGAGCACGCTTGAAGTCCGAAGCGGTCGCAACAGATCGATCCCCTGCGTGGACGCGAGCAGCTCCATCGCCAAGACCCGGCGCGCGTTCACGAGCACCTTGCCGGCCTTGCGCGCGGCCCAGGCCCCCATGCTGACGTGGTCTTCCTTGTCGGCCGAGGTCGGAATGGTGTCGACGCTCGCTGGATGACAAAGCGTCTTGTTTTCCGAGACGATCGACGCCGCCGCCACCTGCACGATCATGAAGCCCGAGTTCAGGCCCGACTCCGCGGTCAGGAACGCCGGAAGATCCGAGATGGCGGGGTTCACGAGCTTCTCGAGCCTCTGCTCGGAGATGCTCGCGATCTCCGCCATGGCGATGGCCAACAGATCCATCGCGATCGCGACGGTCTGGCCGTGGAAATTACCGCCGCTCAGGATCCTTCCCTCCTCGGGGAAGACGAGCGGGTTGTCGGTCACCGAGTTGATCTCGCGCTCGAGCACCTGGCGGACGTAGGCGAGCGCGTCGCGCGAAGCGCCATGCACCTGGGGAGCGCAGCGCAGGCTGTACGGGTCCTGCACCTTTCCGCAGTTCTCGTGGCTCTTGGCGATCTCGCTCAGCCCCCCGCCTGAAAGGAGGATCTTGCGGATGCGCTTGGCGACGTGGATCTGGCCCGGATGAGGGCGCACGCGATGGATCTCCTCCTCGAAAGCGGTCTCGGTGCCACGCATCGCCTCGACGGCCATCGCGGCGCACACGTCGGCGACGTCGCAGAGATGCTCCGCCTCGAGAAGGGAGAGCGTGCCGAGCGCCGTCATGAACTGCGTGCCGTTGATGAGCGCCAGGCCTTCCTTCGCGCCCAGGCGGATGGGTTTCATCCCGGCCGCGCGAAGCGCCTGCGCGCCGGACATCTCGCGGCCTTTCACCCGAGCCCGGCCCTCGCCGATCAGAACGAGCGCGAGGTGAGCGAGCGGAGCAAGATCCCCGCTCGCGCCGACCGATCCCTGCTCGGGGATCAACGGGCAGACGCCGCGGTTCAGGAGAGTCAGGATCGCTTGAACGAGCTTCAGGCTGACGCCAGAGTGCCCGGCGGAAAGGTTAGCCGCGCGAAGAAGCAGCATCGCGCGTACGGCTTCGTCGGCAAGGTATTCGCCGGTGCCGACGGCATGCGAGCGCAGCAGGTTGTACTGCAGCTTCTCGATGTCCTCGTCGGGGATGCGGACGTTCGAAAGCAGGCCGAAGCCCGTGTTCACGCCATAGATCGCGTCGCCTGTCTCGATCTGCGAGCGCAGGAACGCGTGTGCCTTCTCGATGCGCTTCACGGCGGCGGCAGAGAGCTCGACGCGGCGTCGCTCGACGGCGACCTCGCGCACTTCTTCCAGGGTGAGCGGCTTCTTTCCGATCTTAAGCGTTTCCAATCGAGCTCCTGAGCTTCTGGATGGCGTCCGCGCGGTCCTTCGCGCCGAACACCGCGGAACCCGCGACGAACACGTCGACGCCGGCCTTCCGCATCGGCGCGATGTTCGAGGCCTTCACGCCGCCGTCGATCTCGATCAGGAACTCGCGGTCGCCGCGGAGCCGGACGAGGCGTTCGACCTTCTTCAGCGACGACTCGATGAAGCTCTGGCCGCCAAAGCCCGGGTTCACGCTCATGACGAGCACCAGGTCGACGATGTCGAGCACCTCCTCGATCTTGGCGATCGGGGTGGCAGGGTTCAGCGAGACGCCGGCCTTGCAGCCGAGCTCGCGGATGCGGTTCAGAAGCCGGTTCAGATGGGGCGAAGCCTCGCAATGAACCGTGATGTAGGTGGCGCCCGCCTTGGCGAAGGCCTCCACCCAGTCCTCGGGCCGCGAAACCATCAGGTGGCAATCGAGCGGGAGCTTCGTGATGGGCTTGAGGCTCTCGACGATCAACGGGCCGATGGTGAGGTTCGGGACGAAGTGGCCGTCCATCACGTCGACGTGCAGCCAGTCGGCGCCCGCTTTCTCGACCGAGTGGACTTCCTCGCCCAGCTTCGCGAAGTCAGCCGAGAGGATCGACGGTGCGATCAATGCCTTGCTCGTATTGCTCATGATGGCCGAAATCCTAGCATTTCGGCCGGGACATTGGAATCGGCTGGGGAATCGGCCGGGGGATCAGGCCGAACCGGCGTTCGCATCGGTGCCAGCGCGGGTATCGAGCGGAAGAGCAAGGCCCCGGCCCCGGAGCCCGTTCAGGAATCCGGCCGCGTCGACCTCTTTCTTGCCGTCCCACTGACAGGCCTGCAGCTCGAGCGCCCCCCGGGGCGTGCCGAGGCAGACCATACCGGCGCGATCGAAGAGCTTGCCCGCCGGGCCCTGGATGGTCCCGTCGAAGCGGGCCTTCCTCACCTTCAGCCGCTGCCATCCGCCCGCATTCACCCAGAGGCTCGTTCCCGGCCAGGGGTTCAAGGCACGGACGCGCCGATCGAGCACCGCCGCTTCCTGCGAGAAACCGTCGAGCCACTCCATGTCCTTTTCGAGCTTCGATGCGTAGGTGACCTTCGACTCGTCCTGCGTATGGCCTTTCAGGCTCCCGTCGTCGAGGCCCTTCAACGTCGGAACGAACAGATCCTCGCAAGCCGGTCGTGAAGCGTGCCCGCGGTGTCGTCCGCCGAGATCGGCGTCCGCGCCTGCAGCAGGATGTCGCCGGCGTCGAGCTTCTGAACGAGCTTCATCGTGGTGACGCCGCTCTCGGTGTCGCCGCCCAGGATCGCCCACTGGATGGGAGCGGCCCCGCGCCAGCGCGGAAGCAGCGAGGAGTGGATGTTCACGCAGCCCAGGCGAGGAAGCTCGAGCACGTCTTTTTTCAAGATCTGTCCGTACGCCACGACGACGATCACGTCGGGCCGCAGCTCGCGCAGCCGCTCGGTCTCCCCGGGCAGCGTCAGCTTCTCGGGCTGGAAAACGGGAAGCCCGAGCTCGAGCGCCTTGCGCTTCACGGGCGGCGCCGTCATCGACATTCCCCTGCCGCTCGCGCGGTCCGGCTGCGAGTACACGCCCACGACCTGGAAGGCGCCGTGCACGGCCTCGAGCGCTCCTACCGCGAACTCGGGCGTTCCCATGAACACCACGCGCAGCATCTCAGAAGCCCTTTTCGCGTTTCTTCTTGTTGCCGCTGTCGCCGGCCCCGGCGAAAGGATCGAGCTCGCGGAGCTTGCGCTCCTGCCTGAGCTTCTTCTTCGCGAGCTCCTTCTTCAGAGGGCTCAAGCGGTCGATGAAGAGCTTCCCGTCCAGGTGATCCATCTCGTGCTGGAGCGCGATCGCGAGAAGGCCGTCGGCCGAGAGCACCTTCTCGAGGCCGTCGATGTCCTGGTACTTCACCTTGATCTTCTCGGCGCGCTTCACCTCGGCCGAGTACTCCGGCACGGAGAGGCAGCCTTCGGAAATCGCGGTCGAGCCTTCTTTATAGATGATCTCGGGATTGATGATGATCTTGGGCTTGCGATTGGTGACGATCGAGCCGGCGTAAACCTCGGCGCCCTTCGGCGGCTCCTGCCCCTCGGGCAGCTCCTCGATGTCGTACTCCGTATCGACGACCAGGATGCGATCGAGGATCCCCACCTGGTTTGCGGCAAGCCCGATGCCCGGCGCCTCGTACATGGTCTCGAGCATGTCGTCGGCGAGCTTGTGCATGGACTTCTCCACGCGCGCGATCGGCGACGCCTTCTGCGCGAGGATAAGGTCCGGAAATGTGAAAATCTTCAGTTTAGCCATCGGATCGATCGAGTCGGGAAACGCAGCCAGGCGTCCGGCTCAGGCAGAGCGGCGAGAAATCAGAACGGCAGCCAGAGCGCCGAAAATCATGCTCGGCAGCCACGCCGAAAGCAACGGAGGAATGACCCCGTTCGTGCCCAGAGATAGCCCGACTGAAAAGAACAGCCAATAGAAAAAAGTGACGGCCAAACAAAGACCTAGGTCCTTCGCTACGCCACCTTCACGGCGGGAGCGGACGGAGAACGGAACCCCCAGAATACACATGATAATCGGCATGAAGCTCAGACTGATGCGCGAGTGGAGCTTCACTTCGTACGGCTTGGTATCGGCGCCCGCTTCCTTCATCCGCCCGATATAGGTCCACAGCTCGCGCAGCCTCAAGCCGTCCACTTCCTTCTCGATTTCCTGGAAGTCGCGAGGGGTCTCGGCGATGAAGAGCTCCTTTTCATCGAATTTCTGGGTGCGGGGAAACGCGTCATCCTTGGAGAACAAGGTGACCGTCCCGTCCATGAGCCGCCAGCCCTGCTCGGTGTGCTGGGCCCGGTGAGCATCGACCACCTGGACCAGGTTGAACCGCTCGTCGAACGTGTACACGGCCATCCCGAAGATGGTTTGAGAACGCGCGTCAAAGCGCTGAAGGTTGTAGATGAGATTCTTCGAGCGGTACCAGATCTTGTCCTGTTTCACGTCCAGGTAGAAATCCGGGCGCTTGCGCATTTCCTTCCAATAGTAGGCGGTGCGCTTGCGATGCGAGGGCGGAAGGATCCGGTCCTGAAGGACGAGCATCAGGCAGGAGATGATGAAGACCAGTGAGAGCAGGAGCGTCACCAGGCGCTGCAGCCCGACGCCGATGGAGAAGCACGCCACGAGCTCGTTCGAACGCGAGAGGCCCGAAAGAGTCAGCACCGTGGCCAGCATGACCGACGGAGGCATCATCTGGACCATGATCTGAGGCACGGCCATCAGATTGTAGAAGAGCACCTGCCCCGGGTCGAAGGCGCGATCGAAAAGCCCGCCGAGGACTTGCTGAAAAAGGAACAGCGTCGTCAGGGCCACCACGGCCAGGGCGAAATTCCTGACAAACATCGCTGAGAGATATCGATCGAGGGTCTTCATAAAGAGAGTGGCGGTATCAAGACCAGTCTAGCACCCCCAAAAGGACTAAGATATGCTCGCGCAATGTCTGACACCCCTGATCTGACCGACCTCCCGAGCGGCAAGGGTTGGCTCTACGAGAACATCATCTCGCTCGCCTTCGCGCTGCTCATCGTTTTCATGATCCGCTCCAGCGTCGTCGAGGCGTTCAAGATCCCGTCAGGCTCCATGATCCCGACCCTCCACGTCGGCGACCATATCTTCGTCAATAAGTTCGCCTACGGCCTCAAAATCCCGTTCTCCGACTGGCTCGACAGCGGCCCGATCTACATCGTCAAGCGCGACCCGCCCAAGAAGGGCGACATCATCGTCTTCAAGTTCCCCAAGCCGGGCGAGAACGTCTACTACATCAAGCGCGTGGTCGGCGTGCCGGGCGACACGATCGAGGTCAAGGACCGGATCCTGCTCGTGAACGGCCAGCCGGTCAGCCTGGAAAAGGTGCCCGACGAGAAGATGCTCGCCCTGCTGGGCGACATCCCGAAGGAAGAGAATTACAACCCGGCCGACCTCGAGCTTTTCATCGAGGACCTGGCCGGCCAGAAGCATTGGACGCTCGTCGACAAGTCGAATTACTTCGCCGAGAACTTCGCTCCGATCACGGTTCCCGAAGGCAGCTACTTCGCCATGGGCGATAACCGCGACCATTCGAACGACAGCCGCGGCTGGGGCTTCGTGCCCGAGGCGAACATCCGCGGCAAGGCGATGATCATCTGGCTCTCGATCTGGGTCGATTTCAGGAAAGACGACTTCCGATTCAATCCCGGCCGGATCGGGACCATCCTTCACAAAGTTCCGACGCCTTAGTGACGACGCCCGCGGCGGCCATGCGGGCCGGCTCGGGCATCCTGTCCAGGACGGTCGCGACGTGCGGGGCGGTCGCGTAGTAGACGCGAATGAAGGCGCGCCCCGGAACGCTCTTGTCGAGGACCTCGTCGCGGAAGCGCCAGAGGCGCGGAAGCACCGGATCGGGCAGCAGGTCGACGAGCGACGTGGCGATGAAGCACTTGTTCGGCGCCAGGATGTTCAGCGCTTTCTTGAAGTCTTCCTTGTGAACGGGCTTCTCGTTGCTGATGTACTTGCGCAGCGTCTCGATGCAGACGAGGGTGAACGGCATGTCCCGCGAGAACAGGATGAACTTCTCGAGGTAGTGCGCGAACTCCTTGTACTTCGAGGGCGTCTTGGTCTTGTCGTACAGCTTCGCCAGGTCCCAGTAGATGCCCGAGATCAGGAGCAGCTCGGCGATGTCCTTCTTCTTGTCGAAGTTGGACGGCTTCAGGTCGCCGGGAGCCACGTCCTTCAGCTCCTCGAGGATGTTGATGTAGAGGTGGAAGTGCTTGACCGCGTCGGCGATCTTCTTCTGGTCATACGAGCGCACGCCCTGCTTGGCGATCTCGACCCGGCGGCGCTGGCGGATCCGGCGCTGCTCCTCGAGAGCGCGCTCCATCTGCTCCTGCGCCTTCTTCCGCGCGAGCGTGATCGGCCGACTTCCCTTTTCGCCGTCTCCCATTCCCTCTAGCCTACCCCATTGGGATCGACGTCCACAAGGAACGGCCACTCCTGGGCGGCGCAGTGGTTCTTCGAGATGGAAATGGCGCGCTGGAGATCCTGCACGGCGACCGCGCGAAGCAGCAGGTCCCAACGGAAGATTCCCTTGGCGCGCTCCAGGAACGCCTCGCTCGGTCCCAGGATCTCGACGTTCCCTCCCACCTGTCCGAGCACCTGGGCTAGGCCCGTGGCCCGCGCCTGGGCGGTCGGCTGGTCGGGGCTTTCGAAGCGGATGCGCGCCATGCGGCCGAACGGCGGATAATGCAGCTCCTTGCGAAGCTCGCGCTCGGCCTCGAGGAAGCTCTTCTCGAACGAGGGGTCCTCGATGGTCTGGATGACCGGGTGCGAGCGCTGGAACGTCTGGATCAGCACGCGCCCGGCCTTGTCGCCGCGTCCCGCGCGGCCGGAGACCTGCTTCAGGATCTGGAACGCGCGCTCGGGAGCACGGAAGTCGGGCCAGCGGAAGAGGCCGTCGGCCAGGATGACCACGACGAGCGTCACGCCGGGAAAGTCGTGGCCCTTGGCGAGCATCTGCGTCCCGAGCAGGATGTTCGCCTTGCCGGCCCGGAAGTCCGCCAGGATCGCCTCGAGCCTCGTCGCGCTCGTGACCTGGTCCCGGTCGAGCCTCAGCGTCTTCGCTTCCGGGATCAGCCCGGGAAGCTGCTCCTCGAGGCTTTCGGTCCCTGCGCCCACCGGCTCGAGCTCGACGCCCTGGCACTTCTCGCAGAAATCGGGGATCAGCTCGGCGTGCCCGCACACATGGCAGCAGAGCTTGGCCTTGCGCTTGTGCATCGTCAGCGAGATCGAGCAGTTCGGGCAGTCCTTGACGTGGCCGCAGTCGGAGCAGACGAGGAAGGCGGCGAAGCCGCGGCGGTTCAGGAAGACGATGGCCTGGCCGCCGGCGGCGATCGTCTCGCGGATGGCGTCGACCGTCCTCTTCGCGAGGGGCGCCTGCGTGCCTTCGACCCTCTCCTCCTCGCACAGATCGACGATGTCGATCTTCGGGAGGCCGCCCGCGGCGATGCGCTGGTCGAGGTGGGCGACCGCGTACTTGCCCTCGCGGACGCGCTCGCGCGTTTCCATGCTGGGCGTGGCCGAACCGAGCACGGCCATGCATCCGCGGATCTTCGCCCGCACCACGGCCATGTCGCGCGCGTTGTAACGGAAACGGTCTTCCTGCTTGTATGTAGGGTCGTGCTCCTCGTCGACGACGATGAGCCCGAGATTCGGGACCGGGGCGAACACCGCCGAGCGCGCCCCGACCACCACGCGGATCTCCCCGCTCAGCAGCGCCGCGAGCTGGTCGCGCCTCTTGCCGTCCGCGACGGCCGAGTGCCACTGGCCCACCGGGACGCCCAGGCCCTCCTCGAAGCGGCGATGAAGCTGGGAGGTCAGCGCGATCTCCGGAACCAGGAGGAGCACGCCCTTGCCCTCGGCGAGCGCGCGCTTGGCGAGCTCGATGTAGAGCTCGGTCTTTCCGCTTCCGGTGACGCCGTGGAGGAGCGCCACCTGGTGGCTGCCGCTCGCCCTCAAGGCATCGAGCTGGTCGAACGCCTTTTTCTGCGCCTCGGTGAGCGAGATCGCGCGAAGCGTGCCGGTGAACTCGGAGATCTTGCGGGCGTTCGCGCCCTTGCTCTTCAGGCCGAGGGCCGCGGGAGGGGCCGCGCAGTGAAGGACCTCGCCGAGCGGCGCGCGGTAGTACTCGTGCGCCCACTTGCAGAGAGCGAGCACGTCCTCGGTGAAGATCGGCGTGCGCGAGCCGACTTCGAGCACGTCCTTGAGCGCCTCGACGGGAAAATCGAGCGCGGCATCCGTCAGCGGCTTCGGCGCCTCGACGACGAACGCGTGCGTGGTGCCGCGTCCGAGAGGAACCCGTACCCAGGAGCCCACTTCGACCTGGCCCTGCAGCTTTTCAGGCAGCCGATAGGTCAGCAGCCCGTCCAGGGGACGGGGCACCGCTACCGAGAGAATCTGCTGATCGACCGACAATTCAACCTCTTGCTGTCAGGCTATCTGACGGTTTCGTAATAACGCTGGATCAGGTCGCGAACGGCGCCCGAGGCGGCGCGACCCGCTTCCGTGAAACCCAGGGTCGTGACCGGCCTCTTCAACTCGGGAAGCTCCGAGTTCACGGTGAACTCCGTGAGCTCGGCCTGCATCCAGGGGCTTCCGCCCTTGTTCGCCCCGGTCACGATGCGCGGATAAGGAACCTCGCGCGAAAATCGGTATTTGTCGAAGCGAATATCGGCAAGGCCGTCTTCCGAGTTCCAGATCAAGCGAAGAGGCAGGAACGAGTCCTTCTCCACCCAAAGCTGGGGATCCCACTTGTCCTTGCGGCCGATGACCCAGGCGAACGCCCCGCCCATGCGCGCGAAGGAGGAGACCTCCGCCTCGCGGCGCTCTTCCTCCGTGGCCATGCGCGCCAGCTCGTCCTCGGCGCGGATCGGAAGCTTGGCGGCCTTCATCCCGTCGACCAGGTTCTTGAGCTGGGTCTCGAAAAGCAGCAGCTGCAGGGGGTTGAGGGCGTTGCCCTTCACTTCCTTCACGAAGAGCTCGACGTTGTCGACGTCGTGGAACGCCACGCTGCGGAAGGTGCGGGTCGCGGCGTTGTACGAGACGACTTCGCGAAAACGGGTGAGCGTCGGCCTTTCGCCGTCCCAGGCCACGACCGTGCTGCGCACGCGCGCGGTCTTCAGATCAGCCCGCTTGGCGGCGATCTTCTTCAAGACGTACTGGGAAGGAGGAACGTAGGCGAACGCGGGAGCGGCAGTGCCGATCAGGCACAGGAGAACGGTGCAGACTTTGAGAGCTCGGGAATTCATCGCGCCTCCGGGGTCTTCTGATCATAGCAGAAGCCTCACCCGCCGGCCGGATGACGTCAGTCAGGGAAAAATCAGGCGCGACCCAGCAGACGAGGATTCTGCTCGGACTCTAGCTCGGCCTTGCAGTCGATGCAAAGCGTGGTGAACGGGAATGCGCGGATGCGGGCCTCGGCGATCTGCTCGCCGCATTGCCGGCATTCGCCGAAATTCCCGTTTTCGATCCGGCGCAGCGCTTCGTCGATCTGGGCGAGAAGCATGCGCTCGCGGTTCTTCATCTGGAGGTTGAGGCTCTTGTCGACGTCGGCAGCAGCCTGATCGAGCGAATCGGAGTACGACTCGTCGTCGTTCACCAGATTGGCCGTCGCTTCGCGCAGCTCGCGCGCGAGCTCGTCGCGGCGGGCGCTCAGGGATTTCTTCAAGGATGCGGCTAGCTTCTGCTTGCGTACAGACATAAGAGGGAGCAACACTTAGCGCAGCAGTCCAAGGTTTGTAAATCGGTTTTTAACGCGCCACACCAAAGAAACGCTCACGGTCGAGGTCCATTAGTGGTTAGGTCGAGTCAGGTAATTCAAGCTCTTGTTTTTGCTTGGGTTGGGTTGCTGGCCTTCCCAGCACTGGCCGCTGACTTCCACCCCGCCCGCACGGCGGGCCTGGGCGGAGCAGGCCGGGCAGGCCCTTTGATGAACGACGGGGTCTACCTGAATCCGTCCTTCCTGGCGTTCCTCAAGTCTTACACCCTGGGCGGCCAGTACGCCGCTTACAAGGGCGACACGAACGGGCGCATCCTTCACGCCTCCCTTCAGGACGGAAGCTCCGATCTCTTCGCCGCGGCCTTCGGTTACACGGTCCGGCAGGACGCCAAGTTCTTCCACGTCGGCGTCGGCAAGGCCATCGCTCCCCTTCTTTCCGTGGGCCTGGGCGGCAAGGTCCTGATCCGTCCCAACGGCCAGAAGTGGCTGATGGACGCCAACTTCGGCGCGACCTACATCGTATCTCCGGTCCTGCAGCTCGCCTTCACCGTCGACAACATTCTGGAGACCGAGACCAAGGCGAACGAGGGGCTGCTCCGCGAGTTCGCGATCGGCTCACGCGTCAACATCGACAATATCTGGATCATCTACTTCGACCCTCACCTCGCCACGACAGCCGAGGATCCGTTCGGCGTCGAGATCGGCATGGAGTTCAAGATGTTCACGGATCTCACGCTGAAGCTCGGGCACTTCCGCGCCTCGCAGATCCCGTACCTGAACGAGCGCGGGAAAGGCTACTCGATCGGGGCGGGCTGGGTCGGCCCGAGGCTCTCGCTCGATGCCGCTCTCACGCGCACCATCGAACCGGTCGGAACGAGCGCGGCGACGCTCGGTTTCACCGTGTTCTTTTGAACGACCCGGAGCTCGCTGCCGCCGCCGGCGGCGAGGTCGAGAAGCTCCAGGAGTGCTTCGCGCCGTCAGCTTCAATCGTCACGGTGTAGTGCGCGCCGAGGGACAGGGGCCTGCGCGGGATCAGGACGACGGCTCGTCTCGCCTCGAGGATGCTTCTCCCCACGTCCTGCCAGGCCTTGACGGGGTAGTTGAAGCTCTTCCAGCTGAACACGCAGTGCTCGAGCGTGGCGCCGTTCACGGCGAAGCTCGACGCGGTCACGGCTCCGCTCGCGCCGGGCGGAAGCTGGACCACCAGCGGAAGGCCCGATGGGATCGCGTAGCCCGGGCAGCTCTGCAGCGGATCGGGCACCTCGCCCACGTGCTTCGTGTAGGGGATCGTGGCGCCATCGCCGGGAAAGAATATGGGCCTTTTCGGAGCCGGGCGCATCGGCCTGGCCTGGCCGCGGATCACGTCGAGCCACGCGCTCGCGACGCCGCCCTCGGCGTACTGGCCGAAGCCCGTGCGCTCGAGGTTCGGGTCGAGCATGCCGACCAGGTGGAACGGCGCCTGGATCCAGTCGCCGATCGCGCCTTCCTCGGTCGCTTTGCCCGAGCCGTTGCTCGCCTGCGCGGACGCGTGCCCTTCGGGCGTGTAGAAGGGCTTCGCCGGATCCTCGGAGTGCTCGAGGTAACCGCCGTTCTTCACCGAGTAGATCGCGTGAAGCAGGGCCTCTTTCGACAGCGTGGGATCCTCCACGACTTCCTGCAGGCCCGAGGCCTTCCGGTACTCGTTCAGGAGGGAGAGCCAGCGGGGCGTCGGGGCCTGCGCGCGCGCCTCCGCGCCGGACGCGAGGACCAGCAGGGATAGGAGCGCGAAGGCGGGGATACTTCTCGGGTGTCTCATGAAACTTCTCACGGTCTTTCCGCCCGGGCTTTCTGCCGGGCAAGGATCATCTTGAGGAAGGAGGCGGTCATGGCCTTCCGGTCGTAATCGGTGATCGGCGTCCTCATGACCGGCATGGTGTGGTCCATCCCTTCGAGCAGGACGTAGTCCGCGCGGGGAACGATGCTGCTCGCCCAGGGAACGAGCCCGTCGTTGCGGATCCCCAGCAGCGCCATCGCGTCGCGGGTGACGGTGAGCATCGTGTCGGTCCCGATCGGAAGCGACAAGACCTTCCGGTCGATCCTGCTGGCGAGGGCGACGGTCGGGATCTGCAGCGAGATCGCGTAAAGGAGGGTCGACTTGCCGGACATCCACGGCAGACGGTAGTCGCTGCCGATGTCCCGGAGCGAGCTCGGGGAGCCACCCATGATTTTCAATAGCTCTTGTGAAACCTTGTCGCCGAGGGTGTTCGACGCGATGAAGTCGGCGACGGGCGATCCGAACACCGGGGCCTGGAGCGAAACGAAGCCCTTCACCTTGTCCCAGATGGACGGATGGTTGATCAACGCGTGGAGAGCGTCGACGCCCCCCTTGCTGTGGCCGATCAGGATCACGGGGAGGTCGGAGGCCCGGATGATCTCCCGCAGCCGGAACCCGTTCCGGTCGGCGGTGTCCTCGGACTCGATGTCGGCAAGGACGTACGGGATGCGGTTCGCCTTCAGCCAGACGATCTGGTCGTCGAAGTACTGATTGAACTTGCCGCGGAGCTTTCTGGGGAAGGATCGCGCGAGGAGCATGGCATCGGTCAGGAACCCGGGAACCAGGACGATCCGGTGGCCGCGGAGGCGGCGAAGCTCGTCCGGCGTCAGGCTCTCGCTGAATCCGGACTCGTACTCCCGGGTGACGTCGGCTTTTCCCTGACGGGCGAACTCGTCCCAGTCGACATCGGTACCCGGGATGCTGCCGGGAGCCCCTCCGCCGGAAGCCCCTCCCAGGACGCCGTCAGGACCAGCCCAGCCGGCCTGCGGAAACGCAGGCACGCTGGCGAGGACGCCTAGAATAACCGCCTGGACTGCGCCTGATTTCAACTGCCGCATCGACCGCCACATCGCGCGCGTTTTTATCAATCCCGTGTTATTTAGTCAACTATTGGAAACTATCGAATTTACAACGGCTTAGGTAGAGTTTGAGCTGGAATGAATCGGGCTTCCTTACCCCCACTCCCCATCGACCCCCTGTTGCCCGAAGTGCTCGAGGCACTGAGAAAGCACTCGGCCGTCGTAATTCAGGCTACCCCGGGAAGCGGAAAAACAACACGGGTCCCCCCTGCTCTTCTGGATTCGGGCCAGTTCCCTCGAGAGCAGGAGATCCTGGTGCTCGAGCCCCGCAGGCTCGCCGCAAAATGGGCCGCCAAGCGCGTGGCCGACGAGATGGGAACCCGGGTAGGCGGGCGCGTGGGTTACCAGTTCCGCTTCGAGAACGTGACCAGCGCCGAGACGAGGCTCAGGTTCCTCACCGAGGGCATGCTCATGAGGAGAATGCTCTCCTCGCCCGAGCTTCGAGGCGTCTCGGCGGTCGTGCTCGACGAGTTTCACGAAAGGCATCTGCACGGGGACGTGGCGATCGCCTACCTGAGATCGCTCCAGCTCGGGCGTCGCCCCGACCTCAAGCTCGTCGTGATGTCGGCGACGCTCGATACGGGCGCGCTCTCCGGCTATCTCGGCAACGCCCCGATCCTCACCGTCGAGACCCGCGTCCACCCCATCGAGATCGAGCACCTGAAAGCGCCGCCCGCGAAGCACCTGGATCTCACGGTGCGCGACGCGGTGGCCGAGACGCTCGCGAAGCCCGCGGCAGGCTCCGGGCACATCCTGGTATTCCTGCCGGGAATGGGAGAGATCCGCCGGGCCGAGTCGGCGCTCGCCGAGCTGTCGCGCGCGAAGGGGTTCCGCATCACGCCCCTGCACGGCGAGCTCTCGCGCGAGGAGCAGGACGACGCGATCATCCGATCCGATCGCCGCAAGGTGATCCTCGCGACGAACGTCGCGGAGACCTCGCTCACCATCGAAGGCGTCACCGCGGTCATCGACTCGGGCTTCCACCGCGTGGCGAGCTACTCGTACTGGTCGGGCGTGCCCGCCCTTCGCACGCGCCCCGTGAGCCAGGCCTCGGCCATCCAGCGGGCCGGACGTGCCGGAAGAACCGGCCCAGGCTTCTGCCTGCGCCTCTTCACGAAGGCCGATTTCTCCGGAAGGCCCGCGTTCCAGACACCCGAGATCAGGCGGTCCGACCTTTCGCAGACGCTGCTCGAGCTCAAGGCGATGGGAGTGGAACGGATCGACGGGTTCCCGTGGTTCGAGAAGCCCGAGCGAAGCTTCATCGACTCGTCGGGTGCGCTGCTGAAGCGCCGGGGCGCGCTGGACGAATCCGAAAGGCTCACCGAGACGGGGCGCAGGATGAGCTC
>CAYZKI010000030.1:8530-15529 GCA_964478745.1 uncultured Bacteriovoracaceae bacterium | reverse complement strand
CCGAAGGCGTGCGTGTCAGTGAGTGGCACACCTTCGACCCGTCGCAGACCGGCAGCGTGATCATGCGCCTGTACCCGCCGGAGTCGGTGGACCTCACCACCGAGATCTACCTCGGCCTGATCCGCGGGCGCGTCCTGGACCGTTTCGACGGCAAGGAGTGGAAGCCCGCACCCGACCGCAAGGTCATCACCCGCCCGATCGCCCTGAAAGGCGCGGCCCGCATGACCGTCGAAGGCGTCCGCGAGCCGATCCGAACCGACGTGTTGCCCGTTCCCTACGGCACCTCGAACGTGCTGATCTCGATCGCGGGCTTCCGGCCCCCCGCCAACCGCACCACGATGAACGAATGGGTGGCGCAGAGCTCGATCAATCGCCGCGTGGAGTTCTCCTTCGACTTCCGGCCGAACGACCTGACGTACCTGCGCGAATCGCGCGAGCTCGACCGCGTGCTTCCCGAGCATACGGAAGTCCCGCCCGAGGCCGGCACCGACGCCCTCAAGCGCGAGGCGGCCAAGATCTTCGCGGGCGCGAAGACGCACCAGGAGAAGATCGCCCGGATGATGCTCTACTTCCGCGAGAAGAACTTCAGCCCGGTGGGCACGGGAGAGCCCCAGCTGCCCGAAGCCCAGGTGAACACCCTGCGCAAGCTTTCGGGCCTCGAGGAGTTCCTGTTCGTCCGCAAGAGCGGGCACTGCGAGTGGTTCGCATCGGCCGCGGCGACGCTGCTCAGGCTGGGCGGCGTTCCCACCCGCCTGATCGCGGGCTTCCGCCTCAACAAGGGTCAGGTCGGCGGCGTCCTGACCGTGAGGAACTCCGACGCTCATGCGTGGCTCGAGGCCTGGAACCCGGATCGAGGCTGGATCCCCGTCGACCCCACTCCGCGCGTGATGACCGAAAGCACCTTCCAGATGCTGTCGGACGCTTACGACGTGATCAGCGCCTACTGGTTCCGCTGGATCGTCTCCTACGACATGAGCGACTTCACCTCCGAGATGGCTAAGTCGGTTCGGGAGGGACTGAGCTTCTCGCGCATTCACGAGGCATCGCTCGAGTCCATCCAGGAGCGCAAAGGGATGATTCTGACGCTGATCGGAGCGGCGCTCGCCGCGGCCGGCGCGATCCTTCTCGTCCTGAGAGTGTGGTTCCCCCACGTCTTCTCGATCCGCTGGCGCGTGCACGAAGGCCCTCCCGCACTCCGCAGGGAGCGCATGAAGATGGAGAGGCTGCTGAGGCGGCAGAAGCTTCCCGAGCTCCATGTCCTCACCGACAGCCCGCGTTCGCTCTATCCTTTGAAGGGCGCCGATGCGGGCGACTCCTTCGTCGAGTGGCTCGGTCACTATCAGACCGCGCGCTTCGGAAGGCCCCGGCCATCCGACACGGGCGGATATGACGCCACGCAAGCATTGAACGAGCGCTATCTCCGCTTCAAACGCTCGGTGGCGAACTGACGACGGATTCGGGCCGTTTTGGCTCCGTGACACCGGCACGGCGCTTTTTGGGACCGTCCCGCCGGATTCGCGCCAAAACCGTTTCCCAATGATTCCCGGGGTTTCGCGCGGTGGCCCGGAGCAACCACGAACGGTACGGGCATTGCTCATACGCCCGCATCCAAACGATGCGGGGAGCAGGTGCTCCCCGTAAAGTAGACAGCCGCAGCGCACACCCTCTGTTCTCACGAACAGGGGGTGTGCGTATTTTTGGGGGTCGGGTTAAAAAGGAGCCATGAAGGCTCACCTGAATTCCACGTTTCTCGCTCCCCTCCTCGCCGCCGCTCTCTTCGCCTCGGGCCCGGCTTTCGCCAAGGAAAAGGACGGCGTCACTCTCCCCGACCAGAAGACGGTCGGAGGCAAAACCCTCGTCCTGAACGGCATGGGAACGCGCGAAGCCACGGTGTTCAACGTCGATGTCTACGTGGCCGGCCTGTATCTCGAAGCCGCCTCGAAGGACGAAAAGGCCATCCTCGCCTCGCCTCAGGTGAAGCACGTCGAAATGAAGTTCGTCCGCGACGTCGGTGCAAAGGACATCCGCGAGGCCTGGAGCAAGAGCGAGAAGAACAACTGCGGCGCCGACTGCGCCTCCGTGCGCCCGAAGTTCGAGAAGCTGAACGCGGCGATGGAGGACATGAAGAACGGCGACACGATGAGCTTCAGCTTTCTGCCCGGCAAGACGGAAGTCTTCGTCAAGGGTAAGCCCGCTGTCACGCTCGAAGGCTCGGAATTCGCTCGCGTGATGCTTTCCTCCTGGATCGGGCCCACCCCTCCGAACGAGGGCCTGAAGAAAGGGATGCTTGGCCACTAAACGGATTCCCCGCCCGATGGAGTGGATGCGCCGCCTGCAGCCCGTGCTCGGGCAGGCGACCGGGATCGCCGAGCAGGCGGGCGAGGCCGCGCTCGAGACCGCGGCGCTCGCGTATTCGCTCGTCCGGAGCGCGAGCTACGGCCTCGAGTTCGATTCCCTCTCCGCGCTGACCCGCGGGCAGTACGCGCTGAAGGTCGACCCGCGGCTAGCCGGCGCCGTCCGCGAAAGCTCGATCCGGCTCCTGCGCCAGGACAGCCACAACATCCGCGAAGGGATCTATCCGGCGAACGTCCTTCTTCCCGAATCCCCTTTCAGCCACGTGAAGCGGATTCCGCGGATCTTCTTCGATGCGATGTCGGCCAACCGCCGGCGAAGCGCCGGCCGCACGACCGTTTTCAGGCCCGACGTGAAGGAGGACCTCGAGGAGACCCCGCGCTACTTCCGGCGCAACTTCCACTTCCAGACCGACGGCTACATGTCCGTGCACTCCGCGGAGCTCTGGGACCATCAGGTCGAGATGCTCTTCCGAGGCACGGCTGACGCGATGAGAAGGCTGCTACTCCCCTCGCTGAAACAGTGGGCGCTCAAGACCACGGGGCGCGCGGACGGAAAGGGTCTTTCGATCCTCGAGATCGGCGCTTCCACCGGGCGCGCCACGCGCTTCACCCGCCTGACGCTCCCGAGGGCGCGGATCACCGCGTCCGACCTGAGCGATCCGTACCTGAAGGTCGCGCGCGACAAGCTTTCGGATCTGGACCGGATCGATTTCGTGCGCGCGGACGGCGGCGAGCTCCCGTTCCGCGACAATCAGTTCGACGTCGTGTACTCCGTTTTCCTGTACCACGAGCTCCCGCTCGAGGCCCGGAAGGACGTTCTCCGCGAGTCGGCTCGCGTACTGAAGCCGGGCGGGTACTTCGGCTTCGTCGATTCTCTCCAGAAGGGCGACACGCCCGCGCTCGACACCCTGCTCGACGCTTTCCCTCAGACCTTCCACGAGCCCTTCTATCGCAACTATTCGGAGACGCCGATGGAGCCGCTCATGAAGGAAGCAGGCCTCGTCGACGTGGTGAGCGGGACGGGTTTCGTCTCGAAGTTCGCCCATGCGCTGAAGCCACGAGCCTGAGCCGCGAGGCCGCGTACGCACCCCTGAACGGAACCGATGGGGTCGCCCAATGGCCCTTCCCCCCTCCTAAAGTGTCCCCGAGTGAATTACTCCGATTTTTCGAGCACTCTGATTTCTCCCTGGAAGTTCGCTCACTTAGTCATCTGTCGCAAAAACGCGACGAGCGGCACACTGGTTGCTGAAGGTGGCCACGTTTGAAACCACTTTTCCCTGAGGGAGACCTGATCATGAAAAAGACTTTTGTTCTGCTGGGAGCGGCGACGGCCCTTCTGCTCGGCGCCGCGGCCGCGCAGGCGGACTGGAACTCGAACCGCTGCAATGAGCGTCGCGGCGAGTACGCCGACGAGCGCGACTGCGAATACGAAACGGGCAACCGCTGCGAGTACGACCGCGCCAGCGGATGTTACGTCGAGGACACCCGCAACCGTTCGCGGTGTGAAGAACGCCGCGACGAGTACGAGGAGCTGCGGCGCTGCGAGCGGTTCCATCGCGCCTGCGAATATGATCGCCGCACGGGATGCTACGTGCCCGATCGCTCGCCTCGCACCACGACGACCACCACCTCCACGACGACCACGACGATGCCGCGCCCTTCCTGCCCGGTCGAGATGCCGACCAGCGTATGCACCTCGGGGAGCCGCGAGGAATGGGGCACCGGCTGGGGAAGCAACTGGGACTGCCAGCGCCACCTGGACGAGCGCTACGGCGCGGGAGCCAAGTTCTGCGTGCAGAAATCCAACTGCTGCTGGGGCGCCGGAAACTGACGCTAGATGAACGTTCCGAGCGCCTGGGCGAGCTTCACCCAACGGTGATCGGGCGTGACGAGACGGGGCGGGCCCATCAGCTCGTCGACCGCGGCGCGCTGGACTCTTCCTTCACGGTAGACCGCGGCCTGCCCCCAAGCCCCTTCGAAGGCCATGCGCGCCACCTCGACTCCCATCGCGAGAGTGAGGAAACGGTCGGTCGTCGTCGGGTGCCTGGCTCTCTGCAGGTGGCCGAGCACCACGTGCCTGGCCTCCCATCCGGTTTCACGGTCCAGCCAGCGCGCCAGCGCCTCGGCGATCCCGCCGTAGCGCTCGGCCTGCGGGCTTCCGGGAACCCGGAGCGCCACCTTCACGTCCTCGCCCTCCGCCGCCGCGCCCTCGGAGGCGACGATCAGGAGCCCGCGCCTGCCGCGGTTCTTGTGCGCCCTCACGAACTCGAGCAGCTTGGCCCGCTCGAAGGGCCGTTCGGGAATGAGGATCGCCTCGGCGTACGAGGCAAGGCCGCCGCCCAGCGCGATCCAGCCGGCGGTGCGGCCCATGGCCTCGACGACGATGATCCGGCGATGCGCCTCCGCCGTGGCCCTGAGCGCGTCGACGGCTTCGGCCACCACGGAGCAGGCCGTATCGTACCCGAACGTGATCTCGGTTCCCGAGAGATCGTTGTCGATGGTCTTCGGGACGCCGATCATCGGCACGTCGGCGCGGAAGGCCTTCAGGCCCGAAAACGTACCGTCGCCGCCGGCGACGATCAGGCCGTCGAGCTTGAGCCGCTTGAACTTTTCCAGGAATTCGGGCTCGCGCCCCTCCGTCCCCGTCTTGTTGGAGGTGCCCAGGAAGGTCCCTGCCTGGCAATGGATGCCGTCGATGTCGCGCTCGCCGATCGCGCGCGTGCGCGACTCGAACACGCCCTCGAAACCGTCGAGGATCCCGACCACCTCGGCCCCGCCCCTGAGAAGGGTGCGGCTGCAGGATTCGAGGATTCCGTTCAGTCCGGGCGCGTCGCCGCCGCCCGTGAGTAGGCCGATTCGCATGCGGGATTTCATGGAACCACACTAGCACGGGCCTTCGGGCGCGTCGCCCCCAGGTCTCACGCTCTCTGGATTCAGGTCACGTCGCGGATGTACTCGACGCGCAGCTCGTCGTTCGGAGAGAGCCCTTCGAGCGCCCGCGGCCGGATCTGGAGGAGATCTCCCGTGATCTGATAATCCTCGGCCTTGATGTCGAGCACGCTTCCGTCGCCGCGGATGACATAGACGCGGACCGGCATGCTCGGGTTGACGATCATCCGGAGCTTGAACTCCGCGACGATCGAGATCTCGGTCTCGTAGATGCTGCCCAGCGTTTCGCCCAGGTCCTCGAGCACCGTGTTCAGGGGCTCGTTGATCGAGACGACCTTCGTAAGGCCCGCGCGCTCGTTGCTCGAGTCTCCAGCAAGAACGGTCCTCACCGAGTCATAGGCGATCTGGGCCGAATGGTTGTAGTCATCCTCGGTCTCGCGGATCGCGACCATGAAGTAGTTCTTCTTGCCATCGATGCCCATGAAGAAGTCGTCGAGCTCGTCCTTGAACATGGTCGCGCGCGACGACTGCGGGAAGCAGGGTCCGCTCGTGCTGGGCGCGCAGCTGTCGACCGCGTCCGTGAAAGGGATCAGCACGCGCACCGAATCCCTGCGGAAAAAGCAGTACGGTTCGGTGCGGTTGGCGCAGCGGCTGGCCGACTCGTTCGCGCGAAGAAAGGACACGATCGAGGCGGTGGCGCTTTCGTTTCCGAATCCGTTAGTCCCCGGCATCGCGTTCAGCTTGAACGACGAGACGATCGAGTTGAAGAAAGTGGCATCCGCGGGATCGGCGATCGATCCGTCCGGGAGACGGGTCGAAATGATGGGTTTTCCGGAACGCGCTCCGGAACCCGAGCAAGGAGGCCTCTTTCCGTCGTGGCACCCCGAGCTGAGGAGATTGTAATTGGCTGGGCGGTTATCCGTGCCCGGAAGATACGTATCCGTGGTGATCACGGCCGTGCGAAGATCCATGCGGCCGTCGCGAAGGTACTTCGCCGAGAACTCGTCGAAAGCGCTCGCCAGGCGGCGCTGGTTGTTGTCCATGCTGCCCGAGTTGTCGACGACCCAGAGAAGGTCGATCCTCGGATAGATGCGGATCTCGACCTCGCGAGTCGTCTGGCTTCCGAGACGGAAGCGGTCGACGTCAGGCCCCATGAGGAAATACTGGTCCGGTGTCTTGGTCTGACATCCGGCCACCGCGAGGCCTAGCGCCAAAAGGCGAAAAAACGTGGTATTCACAGATCCCCCGATCAGTTCCCCACTGTCTCAAAAGGATAGCTGTTTTAGCCGCGTAGCGTCAAATGTGTCTCCTCAGACCCACCTGCCCGGATCGCGAGCGCGAACTCAGGCCATTTCAGCCTGATTCGGCGCCTTTTTCCGCCTAGAGGACCGCCCTGCGAAGCCTGGAGGATACCAGGTCCACGAACATCACCAGCGCCAGGATCACGAGGATCACGGTCGCGACCTTCGGATACTGGAAGAGCCGCATGTACTGCGTGAGCAGGAAGCCGATGCCTCCCGCGCCGACCAGACCGAGGACGACCGCCACGCGAACATTCAGTTCGAAGCGGAACAGGAACAGGCTGATGAAGTGCGGGGCCACCTGAGGCCAGATCGCCCAGCGGATCACGGCGAGCTTACCCGCGCCCGCGCTCTCGAGCGCCTCGACCGGACCGCGATCGATGGCCTCGATCGCGTCGGCGAAGAGCTTGCCCAACATGCCGACCGAGTGGATGGCAAGAGCGAGCGTTCCAGGG
>CAYZKI010000030.1:3737-8520 GCA_964478745.1 uncultured Bacteriovoracaceae bacterium | reverse complement strand
TGACGAAGAAGAGCGCGAGGATCAGCGAGTCGATCGCGCGGTCCGCGTTCAGGAAGAAGATCGTCCCGTTGCGGAGCCACGAGCTCTCGGTCACGTTCTTCGCCGCGAGGAACGCGACGGGGATCGAGAGGAACGCCGCGATCACGGTACTCACCCACGCGAGCTGGATCGTGAGTAGGGTCTCCGTGAAGACCTTCGAAAGGATCGAGAGGTCCGGCGGGAACATGCGCGACAGGAAGTCCGCCATGTAAGGAAGCCCGTCATTGAGTTTGGTCGCGCTGAACTCGACCGCGAGGCCGGCCCATACGGTGAAATACGCGATGGCCGCGATGAAGACGAATGCGCCCACCTTCTGGCCCGCCTTGAGCGCGGCCGAGGAAAGCCCCTGTTTCTGGAGCTCGCCCGCTCCCAGAGTCGCTGGTGAATTACGCATGGGCCACCCCCTCGGAGGAAAGACGCGCGGCGCGGCCCCTCAGGCCCACTCCGCCGTCGGTGAAACTCGAATACACCGACTCGACCTGCTCGGTGGTGAAGTCCTCGGGCCTTCCGTCGAACACGACGCGCCCTTTCTGGAAAGCGATGATGCGCTTGGCGTACTTCTTCGCGAGCTCGAGCACGTGGATGTTCACGAGGACGGTGATCCTGCGCTCCTCGTTCACCTCCTGGAGGATGTCGAGCACCACCTCGGAGAGCTTCGGGTCGAGCGAGGCCATCGGCTCGTCGGCCAGGATGATCTTCGGCTCCTGCACGAGCGCGCGGGCGATCGCCACGCGCTGCTGCTGGCCGCCCGAGAGATTCCTCGCCTTGTCCTCGTACCGCCCCATCAGCCCGACCGAGTCGAGCGCGTCCTTCGCGAGGTCGATGTCGCGCTTCGAGTAGAAGCCCGTCAGGCTTCTCCAGAGCGGCGAGTAGGCGATGCGGCCCACGAGCACGTTCTGAAGCACCGTGAGGTTCTTCACGAGGTTGAACTGCTGGAAGATGAACCCGACCTGCTTGCGAAGGCCCACGAGCTCGCCGCTCGATAAGCCGACGACGTCGGTACCCAGCACCTGCATGCTTCCCGCGCTGGGCACGCACGTGCCGTTGATGGTCCGCAGGAACGTGCTCTTGCCCGCGCCGGAGAGCCCGACGATCGCGACGAACTCGCCCTGCTCGATTTTCAGATTTACCCGGTCGAGGGCGAACGTCTCGCCCCCGTCGAAGGTCTTGGTCAATCCCACCGCATGAATCGACATGGAGACAGCCTTTCTGTTGAGTGTCAGGTCTACGTTTCTCAGTTCATGATCTTCAGGGCGCGCGCCGCCTGGCGCACCGGCTCGTAGTCTTCCGACTTCGCCGGGACCATGGCGTCGATGCGATAGAGCGCCGTGAGGATCTTCTTGCCCTCCTCGCTCTTGCCCATCTCGGCCAGGATCTTGACCGTCTGGTCGACGATCGCCTTGTTCGTCTGCAGAAGCTTCTTCGACGTCGCCATCGTGTCGCCGGTGATCGGGTCGGTGACGTAGATCACGCGGATCTTCTTGCGGTCCTCTTCGGTCTTGAGGAACTGGGTCCAGGCGCCGTCGGTGCCCGCCTTGTCGTTCGCGAAAGTGGCGCCCGCGTCGACGGTGCCATTCAGGACCGAGAGGACGAGAGCGTCGTGCGAGCCCGCGAAAACCTGCTTGCCGAAGAAAGTCTCGGGATCGATCTTCCGCTTCGCCATGAGGCTCGCCTTCGGGAAAACGTGCCCGGAAGAGCTCGAAGGATCCACCCAGGCGATGTTCTTGCCCTTGAGGTCGTCGATCGAGGTGTAACCCTTGTCCGCGCGGGTGATGATCGCGCTGTAGAAGTGAGCCTGGCCCTTGCGCACGCTCTTGAGCAGCACCTGGGCGCCGGCGACTTCCTCGGCCTTCACGTAGCTGAACGGCGGAAGGAACGCGAAGTCGACCTGGCCGCTGCGAAGCGCCTCGATCAGAGCCGTATAGTCGGTGGCGATGAACGTCTTCACCCCGAGCCCGGTCTTCCCCTTGTAGTACTCGGCGAAAGCCTTGCCGTTGGTCTCGACGACCTCGGCGTTCTCAGCCGGGTTGAAGCCGATGATGATTTCCTTTTTCGCCGGAGTGGCCGCGAAGGCCGACGAAGCGCACACGAGTAGAAGCAGCGCAGTGAACTTTTTCATTCGAACAGGTCCCCTTTTGGTTCGGTCGAGAAACTTTCGGGGACCTTGTGCAAGCGGAGTGCGATCACGTGCGAGCGGCGCGATCGTGGAAGAACAAGAACTTAGGCGGGGAGCGCGAGGTTCGGCCGGTGCGCTTTGAGCCTTCCCTGGCTCAAATGCACCAAGCAATTCGGTCGGGGACTACTGGCAGCGCGCGTCCTTGACCATCACGCCCTCGCAGGAAGTCCGTCCGTTGGAGTCGTTCACGAACGAACGGAGCAGGAACGTCCGGTCCGCGTCGCCCCGGCGTCCGATCAGGACGAGCTTCAAGTGGTAGGTGCCGTACCAGGCGCTGCCCGTGGGATTCTCGTATTCGCACAGACATAGCCGATCGGCAGTGCGTCCGCCGCCGCTCCAGCCTCCGCCCGCGCCGCCACCGCCGGCGCCCGCTTCGCAGGTCACGCGCGTGCGCGCGCCCACTTCGATCGTGATCGCGGAGCCCGCCTGGAGCTCGATCACCTGGTCCGCCACCGCCGGCGCGGAAAAAAGCGCGCTCAACGCAAGAAATCCGAAAACAGTCCTCATAAAATCCCTCTTTCCTGCCCGTCGGGCGGCTCGGAGTTATATGAACGCTGTTGAGCCGTCAATCGGCGGCGACCAGAAATCGATCCAGATCAGCCGGAAATGAGCGCTTCGAGTGACGGACCGCTGATCGCGATCACCGCGGAGCGCGGCTTCGTGTTCCCGCCGTCAGGCCAGTGGCTGGTCAGCTTGTCGAGCGACGTGCTGGTCTCGCCCGGGTGCTGCACCGACAGGAAGAGCGTCTTCCCGTCGGGAGCGAAGCACGGGCCGGTGAACTCGGCGTCCATCGGCGCGGCGGCCACGCGGAAAGAGCGCCCCGCGGCCTTTCCGGAGGTCGGGATGTAGAACAGTCCGTTGTTTCCGAAGCTCTCGTAGGGCGGCTTGTTCATCGACGAACCGGACATGTCGGAGGTCATCCACAGGCCGCCGCGCGCGTCGAAGGCCAGGTTGTCCGGGCAGGCGAACCCCTGCTCCGGGCCACCGGGAAGGTAGGTCGTGGCCCTGAACTCGAGCGAGAGCGGGTCGTTCCCGCCCTCGACGATCTTGAGGATCGAGCCGAAGAAGTTCTGCTTGCCCGTGTTGTTCGTGAGCGTCAGGTAGACGGCGCCCGTGAGCGGATCGATGTCGATGTCCTCGGGCCGATCGAGCGGCGTACCGCCAACCAGGATCGCCGCGTAGCGCGCGCGGACGAGAAGGTCCGTCTGGTCCTTGAAGCTCTTCGCGAGCACCGGGTTTCGATCGATTCGAAGCGGGAGCCACTTGCCGTTCGTCACGTCGGCCACATAGAGGGTGCCGCGCTCCAGGCTTCCCGGCTTGTCGGCGATGAACTTGTAGAGGCACCGGTCGGACGCGTCGTCGCCGCTGTACACCACGCAACGCCCGTCCCTGGCGACCGCCACCGTCGCGCTCTCGTGGCTGAAGCGGCCCAGCGCCACGAGCTTCTTCGCCTCGCCCGTGACCGGATTGACTTCGACGACCCAGCCGTAGTGCTCCGGCGGATAGGTGATGGCCTTCTCCCAGCCGAAGAGGCACTCACCCGTGAACACGCCCCCGGGCTTCCCGCCCGAATAGTCCCGCTCGCCGTAGTACTCCTGGTAGTTTTCCTCGCAGGTGAGGATGGTGCGCCACGGAGTCACTCCGCCGGCGCAGTTTCCGAGGGTACCGACGGCGAAATTCTGGCCCGCGATCGGGCGGTCCCACGCGAAGGGGATCCGGGTCGTCGCGTCGATGCGCCTGTTGAGCTTGTCGTCGTAGACCATCTTCCACTCGCCCGTGCCGAGGTCCTTGCGGACGCGGATGATCGAGCCGCCGACGAGCTTCTGCTCCGCGATGACTTCCGCCTTCGAGCGCTTCTTGAGCTTGCGCGGATCGTACACGCCGGAAACCAGCAGCGGGTGCAGGTACTCGTTGTTCGCCCAAAGGATGCCGTCGCCCGCGGAGGTCTCGGGCGCCGCGGGATCCAGAGGCAGGAACGCGAGGAAATCGTTGTGGGAGCCGAAGCGGTCGTCGGGGTTGATGCGGTCGTTCCACCGGACCACGATGTTGTAGCGGAACCCGTCGGCGAGCGTCACCTCGTCGCGGACCGTCGCGGGGAGCGGCCGGAACGGAAGACGATCCCCCGGGCGCTTCGAGCCTCCGGCGCACGCCGACAGAAAGCTCGCCGAAGGAAGAGCTCCGAGCGCGATCGCGCCTCGGCCCAGGAACTTCAGGAAGCGCCTGCGCTCCCAGGGCGAGGTCCAGAGAGCCGATGCGCCGTCAACTTTTTGTCTGCTCATGAGCCTAAGGTAGACGCTGCCTTAGACCGAGACAAGATCAGAACAGAAATCTGACGTTCTTCTCAACGCGGAACGCATTTTCGGCCGTATGCTTCATCTATGCGAAATTGCCCACGTATGTCGGTGGTTTTAGCAGTACTCGGTCTCATGGAGATTCCTGCCGCCCAGGCGGGCTCTTCCTTCTATCTCGATCTCGCCAGGCATCATGCCCCCCTGGTGGTCCAGGACGTCGGCGGCAATCCGAAGGCGGACGCGAAGATCATGCCGAATGCATGCGGGATTTCCTGCG
>CAYZKI010000030.1:0-3727 GCA_964478745.1 uncultured Bacteriovoracaceae bacterium | reverse complement strand
ATGCCGTCGCGGCCGAACGGCGCCGAGAACCACGGCACGCCCGCATACGGATACTACGAGGTCCTCGAGACCCAGACGCACTACTACATCACGTACGCGTTCTTCCATCCGCGCGACTACGCGAAGATGTGCATGACCTGGGTCTGCCACGAGAACGACCTCGAAGGCGCGATCTTCGTGGTCGACAAGGCGGTTTCCCCGCCCTACGGCGAAGTGGTCATGATCGAGACCCTCGCGCACAACTCGATCACCAATCATACGAAGCTCGTCCGATCGCCTGCCGGCCAGGTGGCGATCTTCGTCGAGCCCCGCGGCCACGGCATCAGCGGAAAGGGAGATCTTTCCAAGAACGCCGATTCCCGCCTCTTCTACTCGTACGCGGGAATCGCCGACGACCCGAAGGGCGCGAAGAGCGGCCATTTCGGATACGACCTCCTTTCGATCAAGGAGGAGCTCTGGGACCGGATCCACGGCCCTGACTCGGCCAGGATGTACCTGAACTGGTTCGACTTCGGCGGCTCCCGCTTCAAGATCGGGAAGCTTCCCGGATCGTTCGCCGGCACGAAGTACGGCACCGGGCGGGCCAACCCGCCGTGGGCGTGGATGGATGGCAGCCAGAAGGACACGAAGCGCGGCGACTGGTTCCTCGACCCCGCCTACGCGATCGGAAGGAAGCTGAAGCCCCGGAAGGCGAAGACCAGGCTCCAGCTCATCCCCGAAGCCGAAGCGGCCGCCGAATACGATGATGAAGCGACGTCCGCTGCCCCTCCGGCTCCGGCTCCAGGCGTCTCGATCGACTACGTCCATCATCCCTACCTGAACCCCTGACCGAACCCTGACATAACCAAACCCTGACAGGCACCTGACCCCCTTGACGGGGGCGGCCGCCGATAATCATTCCATGAGCAGGGAGTTCCTCGCCGACTTTCACATGCACTCGACCTTCAGCGACGGGAGGATGACCGTTCCCGAGCTCGTCGATCTCTACGGCTCGCGGGGCTTCGGCGCGATCGCGATCACCGATCACCTGTGCGAGAACTCCGGGCTGATCGGGCGCGCGGCGGGCTATCTCGGGCGCACGCTCACACCGGCCAACTTCCCGCTCTATCGCGAGATCATCCTTTCCGAAGCCGAGCGCGCCTGGCGCGAGTATCGAATGGTCGTCATCCCGGGCTTCGAGCTCACGAAGAACTCGCTGTCGAACCAGCGATCGGCCCATATCCTGGCTCTCGGAGTCAGCGAGTTCATCGGCGCCGAGGCGGACCCTCTCGAGCTGAGCAGGCGGATTCACGCGAATCGCGGCCTGGCGATCGCGGCGCATCCGGTCTCGACCCGCAAGATCGAGAAGCAGACCTATCATCTCTGGGACCGTCGCGAGGAGCTCCGGCACCACTTCGACGCGTGGGAGGCGGCATCGGGCCCCTACCTGTTCGACGAGGTGCTCGGATCGGGGCTTCCGATCCTCGCGAGCGGCGACCTTCATCATCGCGGGCAGCTCGAGTCGTGGAAGACCGTGCTCAGCTGCGAGCGTTCCGTTCCAGCCATTTTCCAGGCGATCCGCGACCAGAAGCTGCGGCTCGCCTACTATTTCGACGAGGTGGAAAACCATGACGACCCTGCTGCTGATCCTCTGGGCGTTCGCCTTCAGCCTGACCCTGTGGGGAACCTGGCTCGCGCGCCGGCACTTTAGGACGCCGCCGCCCCGCCTGGACACGCCGTTCGGGCTCTTCCCTGTTTCCATCCTGAAGCCGCTGAAGGGCGTCGACGCCGGCAGCGAGGAGAACCTCGAGTCGTTCTTCCGCCTGAACTACCCAGACTTCGAGCTCCTCTTCTCGGTGGCCGACGCGAACGATCCCGCGGCCGCGGTGGTGCGCCGGATGATGGCGCGCTACCCGCGCGTCGATGCCCGCCTCATCGTGGGCGCGATCGACATCGGGCCCAATCCCAAGGTGAACAACATGGTCAAGAGCTACGAGCAGTCGCGCAACGACTTCGTGCTCGTCAGCGACAGCAACGTGCGCGTGCCCGCCGACTACGTGAAGCGCCTCGTGGCCCACTGGGGGCCGGACACGGGGCTGGTCACCGCTCTCGTGGCCGGAAGGTCGCCTGAAGGGATCGGCGGCCTGCTCGAGGCGACGTTCCTGAACACATTCTACGCGCGCGGCATGTTCATGGCCTGGTGCGTGGGCCGGCCGAGCGTGATCGGGAAGTCCATGCTCTTCCGCAAAAGCGAGGCGGCGCGCTTTGGGGGAATCCGCGCGCTCGGGCGCTACCTCGCCGAGGACTACATGGCGGGCGAGGCGTTCCGTTACCTCGGGCGCAAGGTGGTCCTCGCCGCCGACGCCGTCCATCAGCACATCGGCGAGCACTCCATCCAGGCCTTCTGGTCGCGCCACATCCGCTGGGGCCGCATCCGCAAGGCGCAGGCCCCGCTCGTCTTCGCGATCGAGCCTTTCCTGGGCTCGATCAGCTCCGGCCTGATCGGGGCGTGGGCCGCACTGCACGCCTTCGAAACGCCGCCCGCCGCGTTCCTGGCCGCCCACCTGACCGTCTGGTCGGCGTGCGATTACTTCCTGCTTCGCAAGCTGGGCGGAAAAGCGGATTATCGATGGCCTCTGCTCTGGTTCCTGCGCGAGTTCCTGTCCCTGCCGATGTGGGCGCACATCGCCTCCGGCAACACGGTGAACTGGCGTGGAAGAAGGCTGCGCCTGATGAGCGGCGGAGTCCTGGAGCCGACAACCTGACCTGACTTCCTGAGAGGCCCCAACATTGTCCGTTCCATTTCTCTGGGGAGCTGCGACGAGCAGCCACCAAATCGAAGGCCATAACGACAAGAACGACTGGTGGGCCTGGGAAGCCGAGGGGCACATCGAGGGCGGCGCGCGCTCGGGCGCCGCGACCGACCACCTGCACCGGTTCCGCGAGGACCTGGAGCTCGCGGCCCAGATCGGGTTGAACAGCTACCGCTTCAGCGTCGAATGGTCGCGGCTCGAGCCCGAGGAGGGCCGCTGGGACGACGCGGCCTTCGCCTGGTACGGCGCGCTGATCGACGAATGCGAGAAGCGCGATCTCGTTCCGATGCTCACGCTCCACCACTTCACGAGCCCGCTGTGGTTCGCGCGCAAGGGCGGGTTCACCTCGCCCGACGCGCCGGCCCTTTTCGCGCGCATGACCCGCGAGGTGGTCAGGCGCCTGGGCGCGCGCGTGCCGCTCTGGTGCACGATCAACGAGCCGATGGTGCTCGCCGCCGGGACGTACCTCGGCAAGTTCATGCCCCCGGCGCTCTTCGCGCCGAAGCTGTGCTCGAAGGCCTGCGAGAACCTGCTTCGGTCGCACGTGCTCGCCTACGACATCATCCACTCGGAGCTCGTCAGCCGAGCGGGCCCGTGGAAGTCGCGCCCGCTCGAGGTGGGGATCGCGCACAACATGCTCGATTTCGCCGCAAGCCGGCCCTACCACCCGATGGAGAGGATTCTCCGGAAGGTCTTCCACGAGTTCTACAACGCCGCGTGGCTCGACGCGGTGACCGGGGGCCGCCAGCACTTCGGCGTGCCGTTCCTCGTTCCCCGGGCGGCCCGGGTGAAGGAAGCGCTCGGGCGCAGGACCGTCGATTTCATCGGCGTGAACTACTACACGAAAGCCTACGTGCAGTGGGCTCCCAAGCAGGGCGCGAAGGAAGGCCCGAAGGAGCTTCCGATCGGCCTCGCGTTCTCCCAGCGCCAGGACG